>DALH01000057.1:0-11252 GCA_002499405.1 Candidatus Micrarchaeota archaeon UBA95
TTGATTTATTTAAAAAATAAAATAAAAAAGGTTTGATTACAGGTTTTCGGCTGCGAGCGCGCCGATTGCGGCGAGTATCGCGCCGATTATTGCGCCCCAGACCGGGCCCAGGATTATTCCACTTATTGCCGAGGCCATGGCAAACCCACCAACCGCGTTTGCCGCGGCCGCGCCGTAAGCACCCATTGCGCTCATCGTGGTTCCGACTACGGCGACCGCAGTTATTGCACTCACCACGCCTCCGGCGAATCCGGTTATCACGCCCGCGACCCCGCCTGCGATTGCGGAGTGCTTCACGTCAAACTTGTGGGTTTTGATTGCGCTCCAGCCGATGTATAACGAGATGAGGAGGCCCGCTATTCCGCCCAGCGTGCTTATGACTATGCCGAGGAAGGGCACGAACGCGGCGGCCAGCATCAGGATGCTTATCGCGATTCCCGCGAACACGGGGAGGCGGATTACCTTCCAGTATTCCCCGAGTTTTTTGTTGCCTATTTTCTTGTCTATGAACTTAGCCAATTGACTCCACCTCGCAATAACCCGAATCCCCTCTTTATTTAAATCCGTTTGTTTTCGGGGAGTGCTCACTTTTTTAACCCGCCCCTTCTTTTTTACTGCGTGAAAGAACCCGCCCGAACCCTCATAGTTTATTCGTCCAAGCGCGGCCACGCAGAGAAACTGGCACGGGCCGTGTTTGAAGGCGTGAGGCGCACTCCTTCGCGCGCGACCCTGGCCGAGGCCAGCCCCGAGGCGGGGGCGGACGCTTTTTCAATGGTTTTCATCGGGTTTGAGGAGAGCGCGCCCCAACCCATAAGGGAGTTCGTTGAATCCAATGACTGGACGGGAAAGAAGGTTGCTTTTTTCGGCGCTGACGCCGGCTTTGACGCGTTGTCCAAGAAACTGGGGGAGGCGGGCGCCGAAGTGTTGGGTTCGTTGAACGCGCACGTCACCGGGTTTTTCTCCTTCCTCGGGTTCGGGGACGTGAGTGAACAGGACTTGATTCGCGCGCGGGGGTTCGGGGAGCGGACCACGAACACCGCGTTCTATTTCCGGGTCGGGGGAAACAAGGAGAAGCACCGCATCAAGGGTTATTTGAAGGACTAGTTTTTTTTGGGGGCGTCCGGGAGTTTAACGTAGTAGACGTCCTTGTCGCTTTTGACAACTAGGCGGTCGCCGCGCATGAGGGCGGCGATGTTTAATTCGTAGGAGCCCTTGCCGACCACGCGGATGTTTTCAACTGCGTCCTCGTCTATTACCACGGGCTTGTCGTCGGCGAGTTCCTTGAACTCTTTTTCAAGCCACGAAACGTCTTTTTTTTGTTCCTGGCCCTGTCGGAGGTAGACGAACACGCGGGAGCCGCACGAGCACCCCTTCAACAACTCGGGGGAGCTGTTTGAATAAGTTTTCCCGCACCTGACGCACTTGTGAGGCATTTTTACTTACCCGAAGTAGCGAAACCGATTTTTTGGGGGTCGCGCTTGACTTCCTTCACTAGTTTTTCGGGGCCCACGATGGTGAAGCCCTTGGTTTTTCCGCCCAGCATTTTTATGAACGCGGCGCGCACGTCGTCCACTTCTTCGCCCATTGAAACTATTTCTATTCCGGTGAAGCCCCGCGTCTTGTTGATTTCCTTCATGGTGCGCGTGAACAGTTCGCGTTCTTCTTCGCGCGAGAGGCCTTCCTCAAGGACGAGTATTTTATTGTTCTTGACGGCGGCGATGATGGTTGAAAGTTTCTTTTCCGCGTCCATCTGGTTCAACGCGTTCGCGGACAGGAACTCTATGTTAACCATTTTTCATACCTCAGGCGTGTTTCACTATTTCCTCGTACAACGCGTTCAGGTTTTCGCCCTTCAACGCGGAGATGGGGACGACGGTGTGTTGCGGGAACGCGGCTTTCACGCGTTCGGGCTTGGATTTTTTCTTGTCGATTTTGTTTGCGACGATGATGACTGGAATCTTGCGCGCTTCAAGGTTGCCGAGGATGGTGATGTTGACCTGGGTGTAAGGGTCTTCGCAGGCGTCCATGACTACTAGGGCGGCGTCCACGTGCTCCAGCCACTTGATGGCTTCTATGACTCCCTTGGTCGCCTCCTTTGCGCGGACCTGCGCCTTCTTCGCGGTCATGCCCCTTGAAGTGAACTCGCGGTAGTCCACCTTCGTCGTGATTCCCGGCATGTCCAAGAGGTTTATGGTTACCTCCTTGCCGTCCGCCTTCAATTTGACGCGCTCCTTCTTGATTACTTCGCGGGTTTCGTGCGGTATCTCGGAGACCGCGCTCATTTCCTCGCCCGTCCAATCCATTGAGATGCGGTTGGCGAGCGTGCTCTTGCCCGTGTTAACGTTGCCGTAAATGCCGAGGCTGAACTTTTTCTTGTTCGAGAAGAACCGCTTCAACCAGTTGAATAGTCCGAGGAAAGGCATACCAACTTTTAACCTGCAGCGAAATAAAAACTTATACCACTACGGCTAAGCGCTTACCGCACCGGGGACACGCGTTTTTATTCATCAGGGAGCGGGCCGAGAACGCGGTCCTTTCAACGCACGTCGCCCCGCAATCCGGGCAGAGCGTGTTGTTTTCGGTTCCGAGGTTGCCCACGTAAACGAATTTTACTCCCTCTTCCAACGCGATTTTTTTCGCCTCAAAAAGTTTTTCGGCCGGGGTCTCGCGCAGGCCGGACGCCTCGTGCATGGGGTAAAATCTGGAGAAGTGGAGGGGGACGTTTCCGTTGCGGAGCCCGGCCACGAAGCGCGACACCTTCCCCAATTCTTTCCCGGAATCATTTTCCCCGGGAACCACGAGGTTGATTACTTCCAGGTGGACATCGCTTTTTGCAACGCGTTCCAGGTTGTCCAGCACGGGTTGAAGGCGCGCCCCGCAGTATTCCTTGTAGAATTCCTGGGAGAACGACTTCAAGTCAATCCGGATTGCGTCCAGCAGTTTTTCGCGTTCAATGAGTTCCCAGCACTCTTTTGAGAAGAAACCGTTGGAGACGAACACGTGGTATTTTTCCGGGTAGCGCTTCCGCGTTTCAAGGATGCAGTCGCGCGCGTACTCAAAGAAGATGGTGGGCTCGCTGTAAGTGTAGGCGACCCCGTCCGCTTTTGCGGCGAGGCGCGACACGTCTCGGGGTGAAGTGAATTCCACGGATTCGTAGGCCGGGGGAGCGCCCTTGGCGCCCTGGCTTAGGTCCGCGTTCTGGCAGCCCCTGCAACGGAAGTTGCATCCCGGCGTGCCAAATGACAGGCACCTCGTTCCGGGCTTGAAGTGGTAGAAAGGCTTTTTTTCTATTGGGTCGATTGCAAACCCGGCTGCCCTGCCGTAGGTAAGCAAGCGCAATTCGCCGCCCTGGTTGAGCCGGCCCCCGCAGACGCCGGTGCAATTGTCCTGGATTTCGCAGTAGTGGTTGCACAGCGAGCACTTCTTTCCGTTCCAGAACAGGGGTTCCACGAATGATTGACGGGACAACCCTTTTTAAGAAAAGCGAGTGTAACCGTTTTCATGGACATTGCGTGCCCGCAGTGCGGCAACCCTAAACTAGAGGTTGACGAGGCGAACAGCGTTGTTTACTGCCAGAAGTGCGGCTTCGCGGTGAAGGTGGACCCGCAGACGGGTAACGTGACGCCCCTAAGCAAGGGCGGCGCGCCCGCCCCGCCGGCTTACTCCGGGTCCGGAGGCGCGGGTCCCAGGACCGTTTTGGGAATGGATGCCTTAACTTTTTTCATGGCGGGCACCGCAATTGCGCTCTTGCTGACCTTCATGAACACAATCAACTTAACGATTTTCGCCGTCCTTGAACTCGTATTATTCTACTTTTACTGGACGCACAAGTGATTCAGGCGGGTTTCACGCAACGCGTTTGGAACGCGGCGAAAAGAATTCCGCGCGGCAGGGCGACCACTTACGGCGAAGTCGCGCGCTTCCTTGGTGGCACGCGCGCGTGCCGCGCTGTCGGCAACGCGTTGAACAAGAACCGTTCCCCAGCAGTTCCGTGCCACCGCGTGGTGAAAAGCGGGGGAGGCATCGGCGGGTTCGCGCGCGGGAGCAAGGCAAAGAAAAAGTTGCTGCAATCCGAAGGCGTTCGTTTCAAGGGCGACAAGGTCGCGGACTTCAAAAAAGTTTTTTACCATTTTCGTTGAAGCCAGTCCTCCGCCTCTTTTTTCAGGAAAAACTTTTTTTCGTCTTCCCTGAATTGCCGGGTGTGAACCGTGCGCCTCTTCCCGTGCTTGACCTCGTGCTTGGCGTGCAGCATTTCGTGGAAGACGACGTATTCGATTACGTGGGGCGGCACGCGCTTGGAGTCCAGGCCCTCGTTGACGGTGACGCGGTTCCACGCGTCGTCGTGCCAGCCCAGGACGCGCCGGCCTTTCCGCGTTGACCAGGTGAATTCGGGCAAGCGCACGCCGCGGAAAACTTCCCCGTAATAATTTAACACGTTTTCAACGACTTGCGACAAGTCGTAGCACTTTCCGACTATTCGGTTGCGCTTTTTTCTTCCGCTTCGCCGGGTGAGTGCGTGGTTCAACTCGGCGGCGCCCCTGGATGCAACGAATTCGCGGTAAGGCGCGACCAATCCTTTTTCGGGTTTGCAATTGAACATTTTTCCGAGGAGGTGGAGGGCGAGGCCGAACAACGCTTCGCGCGGTGCCGCCTGAAAACCGTCGCTCACCCTTGCCGTGAGGACGCCGCCCTTGAGTTTCGCAATTGCCTTCAGCGAGGAATAACGCGCGTATTTCGCGTCCACGAAAAAATTTTTTCCGTAATATCCGAGCGCGGAGTAAAATGCGTCTTCCAACTCGTTCATAAAAAAACTTTTAAACTAACCTTGTTTAATGTTTGTGGTTTCGCGCGTTGAACGTGTGGAGTCGATAGGTGAATGAAAGACATGCCTGCAAGAAAAAGGAAGACAGTAAAGAAGAAGGCAACCAAGCGGAAGGCCAAGAAGAGGACGGTCAAGAGGAAGACCGCGAAGAAGAAGAGGAAGAGATAACTTCCCGTCTGAAAAACAATTGATTGTTTTCATACTTGGTTGCTTTTTTTATTTTTTTTATTCCCGCTGTTTTTTGCCCGCGTTTTTAAAATCAAAACCGCTTTTAAGGGTTCGTTGCACAAGTATTGCGGGCGGTTGCGGGTGCACGGCTGTCGTTGCCCAGCCCCTTCAAGAGGGCGGGTGATGGGGAAGTTCCACCCACTCCGTTTGGAGTCGTTCACGCGAGTGAAAGCGTTTAGGGCGCTGGCGCGGGGAGCAGAAACGATTACCCCGCCCCGTAAGAGGGTGAACCCGTTTGCAGGGGGACGTTTCGGGGCAGAGGGGTTGAAACGGCTTCGTGCCCGGCTGGAGTGCAAGGCCTTAGTTCGCGACGCGAAAGCGTTCGCGGGAGGAAGCCGCTTAGTCCAATGCCGTGGACAACAAAAGGTGGACTACGGCCCGCTCGCCCACCACTCTTTAAACGTTTGATTGAGTGAGTAATAGCATGGAAGTTTCAAAGCCTTTCCTGCGCAAAAAGTTCGCGAAGGATTACGCGAAGTATTACGAGGTTCCCCTGTTCAGGCAGGAGGGTTTCGAGCACCGCGTGTGCGAAAAGTGCGGCAAGGGCTTTTGGACTGCTTCCGGCGTTCACTCGTGCGGCGACTCGGAGCACGAGGAGTACTCCTTTTTCAGGGAAAAACCGCGGAACGAATCCTACGCCTCGTTCTGGAAGAAGTTCTCCGACTTCTTTTCCAGGAACGGGCACGAAATCGTGCCGCGCTACCCAGTGATTTCGCGTTGGCGCGACGACCTGTATTTCACAATCGCGAGCATCGTGGACTTCCAGCGCCTAGAGAACGGGCGCGTGGTCTTCGAGTACCCGGCCAACCCCCTCGTAGTCCCGCAGCCGTGCCTGCGCTTCCCCGACATAGCGAACATCGGCGTGACCGGCCGGCACCTCAGCGGGTTCATGATGGCGGGACAACACTCATTTGGCGAAAAGGGTTACAAGCGCGACAAGTGCATCGAATTGAATTACGGTTTCCTCACGAAGGTCCTCGGAGTGAAAAAAGAGGAGTTGACTTACGGCGAAGACGTTTGGGCCCTGCCCGACTTCTCGGCGTTCGGCCCGTGCATAGAATCGTTCGCGAAGGGGAGCGAACTCGTGAACAGCGTGTTCATGCAATATTATTGGGACGACGGCGTCAAGGACCTCCCCCTCAGCGTGATAGACGTGGGCTGGGGCTTTGA
The DNA here is from genome assembly GCA_002499405.1 of Candidatus Micrarchaeota archaeon UBA95. Classification (GTDB taxonomy): domain Archaea; phylum Micrarchaeota; class Micrarchaeia; order Norongarragalinales; family Norongarragalinaceae; genus UBA95. The sequence goes on from DALH01000057.1 coordinate 6,221, forward strand.
ACGATTGTTGTGGTATTACCGCGGGGACCAAACCATTTACGACGCCACCTTTCCCATGGAAGTCGCCTACCTCAAGAAGAACGCGGGAATCCGGGAAACCGAACTCACCAAGAAGTATAACCGCATCAGTTCGTCGCTCGACGTGGAAAACGTGCACTCGTTCCACGAGGAAAAAAACAAGATTGCGGGCTCGCTGGGAATAACGGTTCAGGAAATGGAGGAGGAAATCGCGCCCATGCAGGCGCTCTACGCCGTGGCAGACCACACGCGCTCGCTGTTGTTCGCGCTCGCCGACGGCGGGCTGCCGTCCAACACGGCGGGCGGGTACAACCTACGCGTCCTGTTCCGCCGCGCCCTCGGATTTGTCCAGCAATACGAATTGACGGACGACTACGTGAAACTCTTTGAAATGCACGCCCGCGACCTGAAGCCGTTGTGGCCCGAACTCGAGGAGTCGCTGGAATGGATTAAGCCAATACTGGAAAACGAGGAGGAGAAGTACGCCGAGTCCTTGAAGAAGGCGAAGCGCATGTGCGGTTCGGTGGTCAGGTCCGGCAAACTCTCCTCCGAAAAGATGGCGGTGCTCTACGAATCGCACGGCGTAACCCCGGAACTCCTTGAAGCCGTGGCAGGGGAGGGCGGCTGCGAAATCGACGTGCCCTCCGACTTTTACTCCAAAATAACTTCAAGGCACTTGATGGGCGAAAAGAACGCGGAGGAAACGCTTGTTGTGAACGCCCCGACCACGAAACCCGCTTATTACGACGACCCCAAGAAAACGGAAATCAGCGCGAAGGTCGTGCAAGTGTTCGACGACGCGGTTGCGCTGGACAAAACCATTTTCTATCCCGAAGGCGGAGGGCAGTGCGGCGACCGCGGCTTCATCGACGACGCGCGCATAGAGGACACGCGGAAAACGGGGGGCGTAATCCTTCACTGCACTCCGCTCGCCAAAAACTTCAGGAAAGGGCAAAAGGTCCGGCTCAAGCTGGACGTTGACAGGCGCGACGCGTTGACGCGCCATCACACGGCAACGCACTGCGTTAACGCGGCGGCACGCGAAGTGCTGGGCCCCCACGTGTGGCAGTGCGGCAGCAGGAAGGAGGAGGACGAGGCGCACCTGGACGTGACGCATTTCGAGAAGCCGTCGCGCGACCAGCTCTTGTTGATTGAGGAAAAGGCGAACCAATTCGTTTTGGAGGCGCACCCCGTGCGCGTGACCGAAATGAACCGCGGCGAAGCCGAAGAAAAATACGGGTTCCGCTTGTACCAGGGAGGCGGCGCAATAGGCAACCGCGTCCGCGTAGTGGAAGTGGAGGGCGTGGACGTGGAGGCGTGCGGCGGGCTGCACCGCGACAACACGAGCGAAATAGGTTTCATCAAGATTTTCGGAGCAGAACAGGTGCAGGACGGGGTAACCCGCCTGCGTTACGCGGCCGGCCCCGCCGCCTTGAAGAAGGCGCGATCCGACCAGTTGCTCCTTGAAGAGGCGTGCGCCCAGCTCAACGTCAGCAAAATCGATTTGGTGAACTCAATCAACCGGTTGTTCAACGAGTGGAAGGAGCGCGGGAAGCAAATTGAGAAACTATCAAACGAGAATGCAAAGTTGGTTGCTAAAGAATCTATTACTATAAAAGATCTTAAAGTGGGTGTGGTGGTTAGAAAAACAATTTCTGGTTCCCCAGAACTAGCGCAAAAAATCGTTTCGGAATTAACGAAAGGAGGGCATGACGCGGTTGTAACGACCCATGAAGGTTTTGTAGTCAGTGGTTGCGCACCTAACAGCAGTCATGACGCCGTCCAGTTGTTGAAGGACGCGGGCGCGAAGGGGGGCGGCTCGCCGAGGTTCGCCCGCGGGAAGAAGTAGGAGTGCCGGAGGCGGGACATCCACTGCCTTTCTTTTTCGTCAACGTTTTTCTTTCGGGAAAGAAAAAGGTTGATTTGAACCCGCGACTTCCAGATTTCTCGAGCGCCTTTTCGGAACGCGTATGAGTCTGGCGCTCTAACCAGGCTGAGCTACTCCGGCACCTCGTTAACTATTTGTTGGAAGCGATTAAAAAACGGTTGTGAAACGAACGGCTTTAAATTGATTTTCACTATTCTAATGCATGCTGGACGCTTTCACTGAATTCGCGCAGACGTACTACTACCCGTTAATCGTGTTGATGGCGTTGTTCGGCTTGTGTTTCTTCAAGCACAAGAAAATCTTTTTGGCGGCCTTGTTTTTGTCTGCGTTGACCGTGCAGGCGGTAAAGCCGTTGTACAACGAGCCGAGGCCCTGCGCGGGCGCGCCTTTCTGCCCCGAGTCGGAGGGGTTCCCGTCGGCTCACGCCGCGGCGGCTGGCGTGTTCGTGATTGCTTCAATTGGTTCGCCCGCGTTTGTCTTCGCCGCGCCTTTCTCGGTTTTGCTCGCTTATTCGCGGGTGTGCGCCGGAGTGCACTCCGTGGAACAGGTTTTCGCGGGTTATGCCTTGGGGTTGATGGTTTACGGGTTGTTGTGGGCGTTCCTGCACAAGCATGCAACGCACGGCTTGGTGGTCAAGCACAAATTGTTGGAGTGATTGCGAGTGTTGGAGTTCAGGCGGCAGGTTTTACACGTTTTGTTCGGCGCTTCCGCAATCGGGGTCGGCTTGTTTTTCGGTGCCTTGGCGTTGAAGGCTTGTTTGTTTGCCTGCGTCCTGGCGGGGGCGGCGCTGATAACCTTGCAGATGCTGGGCGTTAGGGTGCCGCTCTCCCACAGAATGTTTGAGTTGTTTGAGCGCAAGACCGCCGAGATGCCGGGCAAGGGCGCCTTGTTGTTTGTGGTCGGGACGTTTTTCCTCGCGTGTTTCTCGCCTTCCCTTGAATTCACGCTCGCCGTAATCGGGATACTCGGGTTCGGCGACGGGTTCGCCACGATTGTGGGCGTAAATGGAATGCATCCCCTGCCCTTCAACAAGAAAAAGAGTTGGGAGGGAACCCTCGCATTCTTCGCCGCAGGGTTTGCTTCGTCGGCGTTCTTCGTGGGCGTTCCGCAGGCGTTGACCTACACGATTTTGCTGGGCTTGGTGGAGGCGGCGGACTCGCCGGCGGACGACAACCTCTTAATACCGCTAACCGCAATAATCTTGAAGGGGTTTGGAGTCTGATGCCGGCGTTAATCGCTTTTGAGGGAACCGACGGCTCGGGAAAACAGACGCAATGCGACCTCCTCGTCAAACGGCTTGAAAAAGAGGGGCACGCCGTCAAGGACTTCGCGTTTCCCGACTACGACTCGCCTTACGGGCAACTCGTCAAGAAATACCTGTCCGGGGGCTTCCCCGGAATCACGCCGCACCAAGCCGCGTTGTTGTACGCCCTGGACCGCTTCCAAAAAAAAGACGAATTACTTGAAGCCAAGCGCATGAGCGTCGTGGTGTGCGACAGGTACATCCACTCCAACGCGGCGTATCAGTCCGCCAAACTGCCCACCCCCGAAAAGCGTCGTGAGTTCGCCAACTGGCTGCTCTTCGTGGAATCGGTCTTGCCGCAACCCGACTGCGTGATTTTCCTGAATCTTGACCCGGTGGTGTGCGCGAAACTTCTGGAGGAACGCGGCGAAAAAGACGACCACGAAAAAGAGTTGGCTTACCAGCAGGCGGTGCGCAAAACGTATCTGGAGCTGGCGGACGACTCGTGGATAATCGTGGACTGCGCGGCCGGCGGCGAACTCCGCTCCAAGAAGGAAATCCACGAGGAAATTCATTCCGCCCTCAAAAAAAGAAAAATCATTTAAACGCGGGACAACCCAATCCTTTACCGTTGCTCCGATCGTCTAGTTCGGTCAAGGACACTGGCCTTTCAAGCGACCTTTTTCTTTCGCGAAAGAAAAACCTCGACGAAAAAGAAAGGCCGCCAGGAAAGCCAGCGACCCGGGTTCAAATCCCGGCCGGAGCACTTGGAAAACGCGGGGGAAGTTTTCCCCTCATTTTCAACGGTTTTTTCTGATCCCCCTCAACCAGAGCGGCGAATCAGTAGGCGCCTCGCCCCTTCCCATTTTAATTAGGGGTGTTGCATATTTTCGTGATGGGCAAGACAATCAGCATGAACGAGGTCCGGCTCAATCACTTGGTTGAACGAGTTGAACGCGACGAATCCCTCGGCGGAGAGCGCAAGCAGGCATTCAAGGGATTGCTCAACCATTATTTCTCGGAGAACGCGGAATCCTTGAACAACGAGGACTACTTGTCCGCCGAACTCGGCAAAATCCAGCGGGAAATAACGCGGGGGCTGAAAAACGTTGACCGCGCCCGCTTGACGTCCGGGGGCTTCCCGTGGGTGGAGGATTTCCTGAAGTCCGGGAACGGTTCCGACGAAGAACGGCTCCTAAAAGAGCGCTTGACCGGCTTCTTCAACAGGCATTATCCCTTGGCGAAAAAGGTCAGGGCCAGCGAAACCGGCTGGGTGAAAATCAGGGAGGCGTTGGAGCGCAGGAACCAGCACATTGACGCCTTTGTTAAATGGCTGAACTCGCGTTAGTACTCGATTTTCTGGTAGAGGACTTCCGGCTTGTTGATTTGCCTGACGGTGAGGCAATCCTCCCACTTCGGCTCCTCGTTGAGCCAGGCGAAAACCTTTTTCGTTGAAGCGGGGAGCACGGGGTGGAGGGCGACGCTGAGGACGTAAACCGCGCGGCACGCGTTGTGCAAAACGGTTTTGGCTTCGTCCGGGTTTTCCTTCAAGAGCTTCCAGGGCGCGCGGTCGTTGAAGTATTTGTTGCATTCGCCGGCGAACGCCATGCAGGACTCGAGGGAGCGTTTGAGTTCCACTGCGTCGTAGTGATTGGCGGCTTCCTGAAGGAATCTCGGGATTTTTGCCTCAAATTCCTTGTCCTCGTTTTTTTCAACGCTTTTTTCGGGGACGCCGTTCGTCTTGGAGTAGGCGAAGGAGAGGACTCGGTAGACGAGGTTGCCGTAGGCGTCAATCAACTCGTTGTTGGTTTTCGTCTTTAACTCGTCCCACGAGAAGTTGATGTCGGCCGTGGAGTTGGGCGTGATTGCGGTGAGGTAATACC
>DALH01000057.1:11466-32117 GCA_002499405.1 Candidatus Micrarchaeota archaeon UBA95
GGCGCCTTTGAGCATGGCGGGCCAGAACAGGTAGTGGTGGTAGATGATGTCTTTTCCGATGAAGTGGCTTATTCTCGCCCCGCCGTTCCACCAGTCGCCGAGTTCCTTGAAGTGGTGCTTGGTGGAGGACACGTATCCGATGGGGGCATCGAACCACACGTAAAAGTATTGGTTGGGGCGGCCGGGTATGGGGACGCCGAAGTAGGGTCCGTCGCGGGTCACGTCCCAGTCCTGTAGTTCGGGTAACCAGTTTTTCACGTAGTTTATGACGTCGCGTTGGAGTTCCTTGTTTTCCTGGAACCATTTTGAGAGGAAGTCCTTGAACGAGGTGAGGCAAAAGAAGAGGTGTTTGCTGGAGCGGTGTTCGGGGGTTGTCCCGCAGACGGCGCACCGGGGTTCCAGCAGGTCGGAAGTGGAATACGTTTTCCCGCATTTTTCGCAGCCGTCTCCGTACTGGTCTTCGGCTCCGCAGTTCGGGCATTTTCCCTTGACGTAGCGGTCGGGAAGGATGCGTTCGCATTTCGGGCAATAGGTTTGGGTTATTTCTTTCTCGTAGAAGTATTCGCCGAGTTTTTCGTGGAACTCCCTGGTGAGTTCGTGGTTTTCGGGGGAGTCGGTGTGGTGGAATTCGTCGAATTCTATTAGCGCGGATTTGAAGTCCTTGAGTTGTTGTTCGTGGAATTCGGCTACGAATTCCTGCGGGGGTTTGCCTGCTTTTTCTGCGTTGATTTCTATTGCGGTGCCGTGCTCGTCCGTGGCGCAGATGAAGGCGGTTTCGCGTCCCCTCAGGCGGCAGTAGCGCGCGTAAACGTCTGCTGGGAGGTAGGTGCTCATGAGGTGGCCCAAGTGCAGGGTGCCGTTGGCGTAGGGTAATGCGGCGGTAACGAGTTCCTTCATCATTCAACCCCTTGAAAAGCGTTTCTTGAGTAAAGTTAAATAATGGGTTTTTACTACTTTATAACGCTGTTTTTACCAGTGATTAATGTTTAGAGGTGGATTAAAAAATGAGTGAAGGCCAACTACGAGGACAGCAGGTCGTAATGCTTCCCGAGGGGAGTTCGCGGCTGCTGGGGCGGGACGCCCAGAGGATGAACATAGCAGTGGCTTACGCCGTTGCCAGCGCGGTGAAGAGCACGCTGGGACCGCGCGGAATGGACAAGATGATGGTTTCCGACCTGGGTGACATCGTCATCACGAACGACGGGGCGACCATCCTCAAGGAGATGAACGTTGACCATCCCGCCGCGAAGATGCTCGTCGAAATTTCCAAGACGCAGGACGAAGAGGTTGGCGACGGCACCACGAGCGCCGTGGTGCTCGCCGGGGAACTGTTGAAGAAGGCGATGGACCTCCTAGACCAGAACATTCACGCGTCCACCATAGTATCGGGCTACAAGATGGCCGCCCAAAAAGCGACGGGTTACCTGAGGGAGTCGTGCACCGCGGTTTCCTTAAAGGACAAGGCCGAGTTGGAGCGCATCGCCGGCATAAGCATGGGCTCCAAGACGGTTGCCACCGGTCCCGCGAAGGACATCCTCTCGCGTTTCGTGGTGGAAGCCATCACGCAGGTCGCCGAAGGCAAGGACAATAAGACGGTGGACAAGGACTACATCAAGGTCGAGAAGAAGCAGGGCAAGAGCGTGACGGACACGGAACTCATCCGCGGCGTGCTAGTGGACAAGGAAATCGTGCACCCCAGCATGCCCAAGCGGGTTGAAAAGGCGAAGGTGGCGCTCGTGGACACGGCCCTCGAGATAGAGAAGACCGAGACCGACGCGCGCATCAGCATAACCTCGCCGGACCAAATGACCGCGTTCCTCGAACAAGAGGAGAAGATGCTGCGCGAAATGGTTGGGAAGATTGCCGGAAGCAAGTGCAACGTGTTGTTCTGCCAGAAGGGGATAGACGACGTCGCCCAGCACTATCTGGCGAAGGAAGGCATCCTCGCGTGCCGCCGCGTCAAGAAGAGCGACATGGAGAAATTGTCGCGCGCTACGGGCGCCCGCGTGGTGACGACGCTGGACGACCTGAGTCAAGGCGACTTGGGCAACGCCGGGCTGGTGGAAGAGCGCAAGGTCGCGGGCGAGCAAATGGTTTTCGTCGAGAAGTGCAAGGACCCGAAGAGCGTGACCATCCTCGTGCGCGGCGGAACCGACCACGTCATCGATGAAGCCGAACGCGCGGTTGCTGACGCCATCGGAGCGGTTTCATCCGCGATAGAGGAAGGCCACTACGTGGTTGGTGCGGGAAGCATTGAAATGGATTTGGCCATGAAGTTGCGCAAGTACGCCGTGGAAGTGGGCGGAAGGGAGCAATTAGCGGTTCAGGCGTTTGCCGAGTCGCTGGAAGTCATTCCGCGCACCCTCGCCGAGTCGTGCGGCATGGACCCGATTGACACGCTCGTGGAACTCCGCAACAAGCACGAGTCGCCCAGCAACTACGGCGTGAACGTGTACGAGGCGAAGATCGACAACATGGCTAAGACCGTGATCGAACCCCTCAAAATCAAGAAGCAGGCGATTCAAAGCGCGAGCGAGGTCGCGGAAATGATTCTCCGCATTGACGACGTCATCGCCGCGAGAGGCAGGCCGCCGTCCCCTGGCGGTGGCGGAATGCCGGGCGGAATGGGCGGCGAGGACTTCTAAGCCGCTCTCCTTTTTTTCAATTCTTTTGTTGAGCCAGCTGGAGCCATCCCTCGTTCTATTTAAGCCGCGCCCCCAATCAAGAAAAGCGTTTTTAAGTCGTGAACGCCTAATTCCTCCTCGGAAGGCGATTCAAAAAAGGGTTTAGCGGTAAAATGGTTGAAATCCGTTTTTTGGGGCACTCGAGTTTCGAGTTTTCGTGGGGCGACCGTATGGTTTTGGTTGACCCGTGGCTCGTGGAGCGGTCCCGCGAAGTGCACCGTCTCATCCCCCCTGCCATCAGGCAGGAGGAAGTGCGCAGGTGTGACGCCATCCTCTTGTCGCACGAGCACTTTGACCACTGCGACCCTTACGACGTTTCCCTCATCGCTTCGCGCACCACGTGCCAGGTAATCGGCCCCGAGGACGCGCTCGCCAAAGTCAACGTGAACCCCCGCCAGAAGGTGCACGTCAGCGAAGGCGAATCGTTTTCAGTGGTGGGAATCGACTTGACGGTGACGCGCGCGATTCACCCGCAGTCGACGCATCCCGTGGGATTCATCTTGAACGCCGGCGGGAAATTCATTTACTTTGCGGGCGACACGTACGAGTTCAACGACATGCGCTCGTTCAACGCGGATTTGGCGATACTGCCCATTGGCGGCACTTACACGATGGATGTGTTGTCCGCGGTGACGGCCGTTAAACTCATTAACCCGCAGTTCGTGATTCCCATGCATTACAATACTTTTCCGCGCATTGAAGCCGACGTCAAGGACTTCGAGTCGCGAGTCAACTCGTTGACGCGTTCCAAGCCCGTCGTGTTAAGGCCCGGAGAAAAATTCGATTTGTGAGGTGGATGAAGGAATGCCCGTTTCAGGTGGAAGGGTGACCGGTTTGAACGCCAAAAAGTTCAAGAACGAGTTGCCAACAGGCCTATCCGTGAACATTGAAATCAAGGACGTTTCGGAGGAGGGCGGCGCACTCAAAGTTGAGTACGAGCACAAGACCGATTACAAGGATGGAGTAGCCGAAATCACGGTTGAAGGCGAAATCCTCGTGAGGGGCGAGGACAACAAGGCAATCATCAAGAAGTGGGGCAAGGAGAAGGCGTTGGAGCCAAAGATAGCCGAAGACGTTTTGAACGCCATGAATTACGCGGCGGCCGCTTCCGGCACGCTTTTGGCGTTCGGCATCAGCGTCAACGCGCCCTTGAACCTGCCGCGAGCCCGGGTTGGGCCCGCGCCCGTGACGCCCAAGAAGAAGCAGAACGCGGGTTAAAACCGCCTTCTTATTTTTTATTATTTTTTTTTTAATTCGGCTTTTAATCGAGTTTCATGGTGAGGTAAACCTTGCCGGTTCCGCACGGAATGGTTTGGCCCACGATGATGTTTTCGGCCATGCCGTTCAAGTTGTCGGTCGCGTTTTCTATGCACGCGTTTATCAAGTGCTTGGAGGTTTCCTCGAACGAGGCGCGCGCGAGTATGCTTTTCTTGCTTCCGATGAGGCCGTGGCGGCCCACGCTTTGAACCAGGCCGTTGAAAGTCATGGCGTCGGCGATGAGGGTGAGGTGGGCCGGGTCCACGTTCAGGTCTTGTGCGTCCAGAACCTTCTTGATTTCCAGGATTATGGAGTTGCGTGCGGCTTGGATGCCGAGGGTTCGCGCGACTTCCATCACGTCGTTGGTGCTGGTTTGGCTCGCGTCGACTTCATCCATTTTGAAGACCGCTTCCAGGTTGGAGCCGTCGGTTGCGATGCTTACTTCCTTGGTTTCGGGGTCTTTTACGAGGATGGCTTTCCTGATTCCCTGGATTCCCTTCAAGTGGAGTTCGCGGAGTTTCGTCGTCATTTGGCGGATGTTTTTGAGGGTGTCCTTCTTGGAGCGGATGGTTATGGTGGCGCCGTCCTTATTGTATTGGGGGTGCACCTGCTTGATGTGTTCCTCTACCTGGTGTTCGGTTAGGCCGCGTTCGCGGAGTTTTGTCTTGTTGAATTCGATTACGACGACTTTCTTGTCGAAGTTCTCGTCTATTCTGGCGACTTTTTCCAGGGTAACTTCCTCTATTGACGCCGCTATTTTCGCGGCTGAATCCCAGTCGCGGTAATTATTTTTCAAGTGGATTTCCATTACCGGGTTTTTCGGGGTCTTGCGCGCGTCAACGATTTCCACGAGCCGCGTGAAGCCGAGTTGTGCGAGCGAGGCAATGCCCGCGTAGTGGAAGGTTCGCAACGTCATCTGCGTGCCGGGTTCCCCCACGCTTTGCGCCGCCACGACTCCGACGGGTTCGCCGTAGGCAACGGGTTTGTTGTCGCACGGGTCCAAGCCGTTGTTGTAGCAGGTTTGGACGAGGTTGCCGTCGGCGTCGCGCACGCTGTTGTCCTTGTCAACGACGAGGTCCAGCAGCGCGTTCACGAGGCGGCGCTGCATGTAACCCGTTTTCGCGGGGTTGACGCCCTTGTCCACCACTGCGTCCCTGCCGCCGGCCGCATGGAAGAAGTATTCGAAGGGGTTCAAGCCGCCCATGTAATTGTTGTGTACGAAGCCGCGTGCTTCGTCGCCCAAATCCATTTGGCGGAAGTGGGGGAGCAGGCGCTTGCGGTAGCCGCTTGCGGGGCGCTTGCCGCGGACCGCTTGTTGTCCCACGAGGCCGCACATTTGCACGACGTTCGTGGGCCGGCCTTTTCCGCCGGAGTCGGCCATGAGTATTGCCGAGTTCTGGTTAATGGGGTGCCCCGCGATGTTGACTGGGGTGGCGTTCAAGTGTTTTTTGACGATTCCCCAGGTTAAGCGGCGCACGTTTTCGAGGAGGGTCATGGCTTTTTCCTCGAACGTCTCGCGCGTGGTCTTGCCTGGCAACTGCTTGAGTTTGCCCTTGGCGAGGTCTTGAATCAACTCGTTTAATTCCTTGCGGCCCTGCTCGTACAAGCCGTTGATTTCCTTGCGTGCCGCGTCGGGTATGTCGTATTCGTCAAGCCCGAGCGTGAACCCGTACTTGGTCATGAAGCGCGTGCTCGCCTTGCTTGCGCCGTCGATGTATTCGCGTGCGGCGTCGGCGCCGAGTTCCGAAAATATTTTTTTAATGATTTTTCGGCCGACCTTGTTGTCTACGGTGCCTTCCTTGAGGACCCCGTTTTTGATGACTACTTGTTCGCCTTGATTGTTCTTGGCTTCCAAGTCGAGCTTTTCGGGGAGGAGGTATGAATAGGTTTCGCGGCCAGTCAGTTTTTTCTTGCCCACGGCTTTTACGATGCCGGCCGCGCTCAGGATGTCGCAGGCATCGTCTTTTTGGATTATGACTTCGGGTTGCGTCAACAAGTATATTCCCGTGATTTGGTCGAGTTCGAGTTGGATGATGGGTTGGCCGTGGCGAGGCGACAAAATCTGGTCCTGCACCTGCATCAGGGTTTCGGCTTCGGTTTGGGCTTCCTCGTTTTGCGGGAAGTGAATGTTCATTTCGTCGCCGTCGAAGTCTGCCCCGTACGGCGGGCAGTCGCATATGTTGAAGCGGAACGTCTTGCCGGGGAGGACCTTGACGGTGTGGCACATCATGCTGATGCGGTGGAGGGAGGGCTGGCGGTTGAATATGACGCGGTCGCCGTCCATCATGGTGCGCTCTATCCTGTAACCCGGCGAGAGCTCTTCCACCACTTCGTCGGTGTTGGCGGCGGTCAGCTTCTTCCTCCTGTTGTCGGCCCGGATTATGTAATTGATTTTGTCGGGGTGGAGGCGGATGAATTCCTTCATCTTTTCCAGGTTCCACGCGGTCACGCTCACGGGCAGGGTCAACTCGTTGGCTATGTCTTGGGGAACGCCGATTTGGTTGATGCTTAGGCAGGGGTCGGGCGAAATGACGGTGCGCGCGCTGAAGTTCACGCGCTTGCCGGACAGGTTGTAGCGGAACCTTCCCTCCTTGCCTTTGAGGCGCTGGAAAAGCGTCTTGAGTTGCCTTCCGGAGCGGTGGCGTGCGGGCGGTATTCCAGTTGTCTCGTTGTCAAAGTAAGTTGTCACGTGGTATTGGAGGAGTTCCCACAAGTCTTCAATGATTAGTTGGGGTGCGCCCGCGTTGATGTTTTCTTCGAGGCGCTGGTTGATGCGGAGGATGTCCACGAGTTTGTGCGTCAAGTCGTCTTCCGAGCGCTCCCCGGTTTCAAGCGTGATTGAGGGGCGCACGGTTACGGGGGCCACTATGAGCGCGGTCAGGACGAGGTTTTCGGGGCGCAGGTGCGCGCCCATCTGCCTGAGGTCGGCGTCCGTGACGCGTTCCAGGCGTTCGCGCACCTCGTTGGGTAAGAGTTTGCGTTTGTCTTCCATGAACGTGGTGGGCTTGATGAACTTGATTTTTTGTTGTTCTTCGTCGCAGTAGGGGCACTTCTTGGCGGCGTAAATCTTTTTGACGGTGTTTTTTTCGTTGATTATGCGCCCGCACTTGCGGCAGGTCCCCTTCAATAAGTGGTAGATGAGTTTGCCGAAGCCGGCATGGATTACGGGGCGCACGAGTTCCACGTGGCCGAAGTGGCCGGGGCAGTCTTTCATGCGGTTGCCGCACGTGCGGCACTTGAGGCCGGGGTCTATGACGCCGAGGCGCTGGTCGGCAAGGCCGTTTTGGATTGGGTAGCCGTCCTCGTCGTAGGTGTCGGGAACCGTTATTTTGGCGGCGCTCATGTTGCGGATTTCTTCGGGGCTGAACACCGAGAATTCAATGGATTCAATGCTCATCATTTTCTTTTCACCACGAAGTCAATCAACAAGCCGATGCAGAGGAACGCGGCAGTCAGCGCGAAGCCGTAGCCAACGGAGTAAGCCCAGTACGCTGGGTCCAACATGAACGCGGCGAGGTTTGCGGAACCGGGCACGGCGAAGAAGAGGGAGTAAACCAGGGGGGTGAACGCGCCGAGCACGGCGGCGACGAAGGCGGTTCCCAGAACGAGCAGCAACAGGGTGGAGTGGTTTAGTGTCAGCCCCGCTTTTTCGCTTGCTTTGGCGGGCAGGATGTAACCGACGGCAATTGCGGCGGCGTAGTAGGCGGCGTCCACGAACGGCACCTGCCACCCAGCGAAGCCCACGATTATTTGCGCGGTGTCGGTGAGCGCGGCGAGCAGGCGCGCAACGAGTTGGAATGCGAACAGGGCGGCTCCGAAGCAGGCCGCGAGGCGCAGGCCTTCGTGTTGTGCGTGCTTTGTCCATTCGTGTTTTTTCTTCATCCGCGGTCCCTCAAGTTGAGTTTGGGCCTGATGCCCGTGCTCTTCATTTCGTCTATGAGCAGTTTGAAGGCGTAACTCATTTCCACCTGGTCCAGGCGCGTGGACTTGCAGAAGCTGCACTTCGGCTTGTTCTTCATCCGGTCGTAATAACCCAGGCTGCCGCACTCCCTGCAGACGTACATCACGGCCTTGTCGCTGGAGTCAATCATGCGTTCCTTGAGCAGCGAGGCGGCGCCGTAGCCGATGAAGCAGTCGCGCTCCATTTCCCCGAGGCGGAGCCCTCCTTCCCGGGCGCGGCCTTCGGTGGGCTGGTGCGTGAGCATCTGGGTCGGTCCGCGCGAGCGTGCGTGCATCTTGAGGTTGACGAGGTGGTGGAGCCGCTGGTAATAGATTACGCCCACGTAAATCTTGGCGTACAACTTCTTGCCGGTTTTTCCGTCGTAAAGCACTTCCTTTCCGGTGGGTTCCAATCCGTAAGCGCGCAACTCGTCTTCGAATGTTTTCTGCTTGTCTCCAGAGAACGCCGTGCCGTCGCCTATGCGCCCGCTGAGGGAACACGCTTTTCCTCCCAGCATTTCCAGGAGGTGACCCGCGGTCATGCGTCCGGGAATGGCGTGGGGATTGAGTATGAGGTCGGGTACTATGCCTTCGCGCGTGAAGGGCAGGTCTTCCTGGGGGACGAGTAGCGAAATGACTCCTTTTTGTCCGAAGCGGGAAGCGAACTTGTCGCCTATTTCGGGCACGTTGGGGTTGCGTACGCGCACCTTGAACATCTTGTTTCCCGAAGTGTTCTTGGAAATTATTACGGCGTCCACGATTCCGTCCTCGTTTCCGCGCGTCATGACCGAGCTCTCGCGCCGTTTTTCCACTTCCATGTCGAGGGCGTTGATTTCCTTGAGGAAGCGTGGCGGCGAGGTGCGACCGATTAGTACGCTGTTCTTTTTGACCAGCGTTTCGGGGCTCACCGTGCCGTCCTCGTCTAGCGCCGCGTACGCCTCTTCGCCTAGGTAGTTTTGCACGGTGGCGTCGGGCACGCAGAACCTGTCGTTCTGCCCTCCAGGGTAACGCGATTCCGTTGCGGAGTAGGTGCGGAAGAACGCGCTTCGCGCCATTGCGCGCTCTATTGCATTCCTGTTCACGACGATGGCGTCGTTCGTGTTGAACCCTTCATAGGTCATCACTGCGACGACGAGGTTCTGACCGCTTGAACGCTTGTAATTCTCGACTTCCCGGTAAACCCTGGTTTGGATTAGGGGCTGTTGCGGGTAGTAGAGGAGGTGGGCACGCGTGTCTGCGCGCAGGTTGTAGTTGGCGGCGTACAGGCCCAAACTCTGCTTGGTGTGTTGGGCTGCCATGAGGACGCGGGGCGCCATGTTGTATTCAGGGAACGGAATCTGCGAGGAAGCGTAACCGAGTATGTTTGAGGCGTCTATTTCCAGGTGCGTGTGGTCCGCCGTCAAGTCCTCTTCCTTCAACGCAATCAAGGTGTTTTCCTCTTCTTCGGCGTCCAGGAATTCTATTACGCCGTTCTTGACGAGGTCCTTCCACCCCAGTTCGCCTCTGCGCACGCGGTCCACGTGTTCCGGGGTCAGCGAACTCTTCCCTTTTTCAACGACTATGAGAGGCCTCCTGGCGCGACCCTCGTCGGTGTTCACGAACACCTCGTTGGTGTGCTGGTAGTACGCCACGTTGACTTCGGAGTCCATTTTTCCCTCGCGCCGCTTGCCGCGTATTTCCTCGGCCAGCACCTCGCCGTCGTCGTGGAAGCCCGTGAACCTGCCGTTCAGAAAAATGCTGGTCTTCATAGAGACATCGTAACCCCCATTTTCTTGAGTTCTTTTTCAACGCTTTTCTCGTCGGAGTGGGTGGTCACCTCGCACATCAGGGCGAGGTTGCGGATGAGGCCGCAGTTCGGGCCTTCCGGGGTCTCGTTCGGGTCAAGCCGGCCCCAGTGGGTGCCGTGCAGGTCGCGCGCCTTGTAGTGCGGGTGCTTTTTTGCGAGCGGGGAAGTGACGCGCTTCAGGAATGAAACGGTTGAGATGTGGTTGTGCCTGTCGATTACCTGGCACACGCCGGTGTGGCCGCCCACCCAGTTGCCGGTGGCCATGGAGTATTTGATGCGGTCGGTGAGCGCGTCGGGGCGCACTATCGCGAACAGGCTCATCTGCCTTCTGCGCACGTTGGCGCGCTCGGTTTGATAGGCCACGTCCTTGGTGAAGAACTGGAACGCGTAGCGGAACAATTCCTCCATGAGTTTGCCAGCGATTTTGAGGCGCTTGTTGGCGTAATGATCCTTGTCGTCCACGGGGCGTTTCTTGCACGCAACCATTATGGTGCGCTCGGTCATGCGGCACAAATAAAATGCTTTGGCGAGCCGGTCCTTGGGTTCAACCCCGATGTGGGGCAGGAGGTACCTGTCAAGGAGAAGGTCGGCGCGCTTCAACTGGTATTCCAGGGGCTGGCCGGGGGCCGCGCGCTTGCCGATTATTTCCAGGGCTTCTTTCCTGTTGCCGGACTCGTCGAGTTCCAGGTTCAACAGCAGGTCGTTGCGCACTTCCTTGGCGTCCGAAAAGGACTCCATTATTTTTTCGTCCGAGTTTAGGCCGAGGGCGCGCAACACGAGCATGATTTCAAGGGACTTGCTGTAGGAGGGCATGCTCACCGCTATCTGCCCTTCCTTCTTGCGGTCGACGGTGCACCGGCCCCGGAACCCGAGCCGGGTTGAAAAGACCTTGGCTTGTACGGCTCCCTTGTCCTTGTCGCGGGACACGAGGATGCGGTTTGGGGCGAGGTCTTCCAGCGTCATCAAGCTTTTTTCGGTTCCGTTTATGATGAAGTATCCGCCCGGGTCGAGCGGGTCCTCGCCGAGTTTCTTCAACTCCTCCGCGTTTTTGTTGCTCAGGACGCAGTGCTTGCTTCGCAGCATTATCGGGAGCTGGCCTATGTAAATGTCCAGCGTCTTTTTTTCAACGTTTTTCTCGACGGGCGTCATCTCCAGGAACAGGGGTGCGGAATACGTGAGGTCGCGCATTCGCGCTTCGGCGGGCGTCAAGGTCTTCCTCGAGCCGTCGGCTTCGACCACGGTGGGCTTCTCGATTCGCACGCGTCCCAACTTGATGTGGTAGTTGTCTATGCTGGGTTCTATGACGCTCTGCGTGTCAACCACTTTCTGCATTCCTTCGTCCACGAAGATGTCGAAGGACTGGAGGTATTGCTTGACCAAGCTGTTCGATTTCAGGTACTCCCTGGTTATTTCGGGGTACATGCCTTCACTCCCCCTCTACCAGCCGGTAACTGGTTTCCTTCGCCCCGCTCGCGGGGTTGATTGACTTGAGTTCGATTATGCTTCCGGGTTCGCGCTCCAGTTCCGTGAGGGCGGGGTCGCCTGCGGGAATCTTGGGCAGGCGGTCCTTGGATTCAAGTGAAAGTTTTTTGAGCAACGCCTTCTCGTCTTCAACCACGGCCGCCTCTGACAATAAAAAGTGTTTGAAACCCATTTCTTCGTTCACCGGCAAAGCAACTGCTGGCGGGCATCATAGCTGCCTTTGACTAACTTATCGTAGTCTCTAATCACGCAACCCCAACCGTTCCCTATAATTCTATTACGTAACCTTTTTAAACCCTCCTCTTTACCCTTGAAAACCGCTTTTCTAGGTATTTATTGCCGCCTACGGGCGCCCGATTTTCGCGGGAATTCAGCTGGTTTTGCGCGTGAAGAAGGGTTAGCCGGGCTTGATGCTTTAAAATATGGGTTGCGCCCTATTAATGTTTATGAAAAGAATCCTCGTTTTAGTCTTGTTTGCGTCGCTTGCCGCGGCTGCCTGCAATTACTTGGATGTCTCCGTTTTGGACTCCCAGTCCGTGGTGGTCGGGGAAAGCGCGGTTTACCCGGTCACGATTACGAATACGGGGCTCGGCAAGCAGTTCGTATCGCTTTACGCGTCCTGCCCGGACGAAGTGGCGTGCCTGTTCGACCCGCAGCCGTCTTACGCGGAGCTTGAGCCAACTGAAAGCGTTTTATTCAACCTCGTGGCCAACCCCGACGAAATCGGGGACTACATTCTCTCCCTGGAACTTTCTTCGGGTTACGGTTTTGAGGCGTGCGATTCAATTGACTTGTTTTTGACGGCGTTGAACGAGGAGACGCCGGATGTTGTCGAGCCGTTCACGGTGACGATTTCGCCGGAGACGTTGAATGCCTCGGGCTGGGCCGGCGACCGCCTGGAGTTCACGGTGAGAATAGGGAACAACTTGCTTGACACGGGTTACGCCGAGTTGTGGATGGAGGGCGCGTTTGAGGGCTCCACTTATTTCTCCTCGTCGGCACTCACGGTTCCCGCAAGGGACTACCGCGAAGTCAAGGCGTCAATTCAGATTCCTCCGGGAACGCCGGGCGGATTCTACGACTCCGCAATCGTGGTGCGCACCACGCTGGGCGGTTCGTGCTGCGAGGAAACGTATGAAATACCCCTGCACGCGTGCGTGTTCGCAAAGGAACTGGACCTGGAATTGCTGAACGAACCCATTCAATGCATCGGCGTAGACCACGGCGAGTTACAGGAATGGATGATAGGAGTGCGCAACGACGGCCGCGTGGAAGGGCCGTTCAACGTTTTCATTGAGGGCGCCGACGACGTGAAGGACTTCGTCTCGATTTCGCCGACCCGTTTCGAGGTCGCGAAAGGCGACAAGCAGTACGTCATGGTTTCAATAGCCCCGGACGCCGGCGTGGTGCTGGACCGCTATCACTTTTCGCTGGGCCTGACCTACCTGGGCTTCACGGTTTTCCAGAAGCCGTTCTGCGTGGACGTTTTCGGGGTGGAAAACTTTACAATTGAATCCGGCGACGACTTCGTGGTCCGCCGCTGCCGCGTTGAAACCATTCTGTTCACGGTGAAGAACACGGGCACGCTGGAAGACGACTACCAGATAGAGTTGGAGGACGTGCCCGGAATGCTCGTGCAGGCGGTTCCCGCAACGTTTTCATTGGGTCCGGGCGGGTCCCGCGACGTGGAACTCGTGTTGAGCACTTCCTTGAACACGGCGCCGGACCTCGGCGACTACGACTTGAAGATAATCGTGCGCTCGCCCCGCCTAGCAAAACGCGTCACCTTCCCGGTAACCTTCGTGTCCAGCGAACTCCCCGGCGAGTCCTTCCTGTCAATAACGGAGCACTACTTTGAAGTGAATGCGGGCGTTCCAGCCCAGTTCAGCGTGCACGTGCAGAACTCCGGGGAAGAAGCGCTGCGGGCAGTTGAATTGTTTGTTGAGGGCTTAGCCGACAACTGGTTCGTGGTGGAGGCCGGGGCGCAGGACGTCGGCGCCGAAGGTGAGAGCGTCTTCAACGTGTTATTCTTCGTTCCCGCAGGCGAAGCGAGCCGCGACTTCCAGTTGCGCGCAACGGCGTTGAACGGGGAAAGCGTGCGCGTGAACGCGTCCCTTGAAGTGGTTCAGCCCGCGGGCGTCCTTGACTTGAGCGTTTCGGGAGTGGAGTTTTACGGCCCGGCCGAAGACCGGCAGGTAGTGGTTTCGGTTGTCGTGACAAACAACGGGCCCTCAATTGTTTCCGGCGTCAAAGCGGCCGGCGAAGGGTTTTCCTCGCAGCCGTCCCAGGTTTCGCTCAACCCCGGCGAGTCAAAGTCAATGATTGTGTCCTTCAAGGGCGAGCCGGGCACGCGCGTGCCCGTCCAAGTCACTTCTTCCACGGGCATGCTAACGGACCCCGTTGAAGTTGAAGTGGCCGCGCCCGAGTCGCAGCCCTTCACGTGGCTCCCGCTCGCCATAGTCGCGTTAATCGTGTTGCTGGCGGCTTACGCGTGGTACACGAACAAGGGCATCCAGGAAGAGAAGAATGAGATTCAGCCGCCCGAACACTTCGCGGAAGACGACTCGGTTTCCGAGGCGCGCCTTGAAGAATTCGAGGAGGAAGTGGAGGACAAGGCGGAGCCCAAAAAGAAGTTCCGCAAAAAGAGGAAGAAGGGAAAAAAGAAAGGGGCGTAACGCGTTGGTTAAAGCCGTAGCTGAAGACCGCGAAGTAAAAACAATGCGCGTGTATGAATTGCACCGCAGGAAAGTCGGGTTCCGAGGCGGCGTGCCGTATTATGTCCCGAAAACCGACGAAAAAATTCTTTTGAATGCTTCCACCAACACCATCCTGCGTTTTCACGATGTGCCCCCGAAATCCGATTTCGGGGTTTATCTCAAGTCAATCGGCACCCCCTTACGCTTGGTTTTTGAATGGACCCCCCATCCAAGTAGAAAAGTTCCAAACGCTTTCCTCGTGGGTTTGGCCGGCTACTTTTTGGAGAAAAAACCGTCCCGTTTCTTGCACGAAACCGTTCACGTTCGCGAGTTGAATACCTCCAAGGAACTGGAAATGGCTCGCAAATACATTGAGTCCCGGCCCAAGCACTTCGGCAAGTGGGAAATAATATACCCGAATCCCGCGACCTTGCGGGATTGACTACCAGTCGCCCAATCCTTTTTGCTTTCCTCCCATCATTATGTCTTTCTCGTCGTAGCCCAGCGCGCCCAGAATCTTGAGGACTGCGGGGAGCACTTGTTTCTCAACGTAGTAGTCCGCGTCGTAGTCCTTTGCGAGTTCGGCTATCACCGCCTTCTCGGAAATGCTTTTGCCTTCTTGCGTGACCACGTAGCCGATGACCGCGTTTTCCTCCACTTTCACGCCGTGTTCCCGCGCGTGTTTAACGGCGTGCACCTCGGGGCTCTTGATTGCGTAATCATTCACTTTTTTGCGCAACTGGGTTGTGATGACTAGGTCTTCCAATGCCGCTTTCCCGTTCTTCAAATCGCTGACCACGGCCTTGACTTCCTTCACGGCTTTGGGGACGTCGCCTTCCTTAAGGAGTATTTCCAGGATGCGGCGCTGGGTTTGGCGCGCAATCCGGCTCCAGTCCCGGCGCACTAGTTCAAAGCCGCGAATCTTTATTTTTCCCTCGCGGTTGATTAACGCGTATTTTTTCTTGGCTCCGGCGCCGCCCTGCTTCTTGGACACGAATATGCCGCGCGAATAGAAGTCCTCCAGTTCCAGTTCCATTCCTTCGGGCAGGGAGTCGTTGATTTTCTTCTGGAAGGCGAGCGCTTCCTCGTCGCCGCACTGCATCATCACGGAGTCCGTGTTGTGCAAAACGATTTGGCCGCAAGCGTCCGTGAACGCGTGATTATCTTCAACACTCAAATCGTAAACCCAACCCGAGTATTCCTCGCGCGCGACCTTGGTTTGGATTCGCTTGTTGTATTTGCCGGAAGTTGAAAGCGTGTACGCCTTCTTGGAGGGGCGGTAGCAGATGGAGTGATTTAATTCGAGCTGGCGCAGCAAAACGCTCAAGCCGCTCGCCAACCCCGCGGATATCGTGGTGTACTTGAAGTTCTTCTTCTTGTATTCCGCGGAGTAGCCGAGTCGCTCGTTGACGCTTCTGCTTCCGTCTCCTTCCAGCAGTTTTTTCAGGAAAATCAGTTGGTATTTTTTTGGGACGTTGTAAATGAAGTCCGGCAATTTTTTTCCTGCGCTTTTCTGCCCGCAAAACATTTTGAAGAATACGGCGCTCAACGAGTTCATCATCTGGAGTTTGTGCGTATCGTCCTTGTAAACAACAGTTTTTTTAACTCCTTTCTGAGTGCGGTAAGTCAAGTGCCTTGTTTTTTTCTGGGATGGAATCACGCCGGCCTTGGCAGTGAACAACGCCAAGTAGTCCTTTTGAAGGCCTTCCAACCACTTTCTTTTCCCGGCGATGCTCGCCCCGTAACGCGAGCGCGTTGTTTCAATGGTTGAAGAACTTCCTTCGGCGGCGTATGCGCCCAGCAACCGGCACAAGGATTCAAACTCTTTGGTTTCAATCCCGATGAATCGCTTTACCTTGACCGGGTTTTTTTGGTTGGTCCAGCCGAACCACACCCGTTCCGAATTGCATTTGATGGTCTTGATTTTCCCAAATCCCTTGTAAACCGTTTTTTCAGAGTAGTCCTTCAACACTTCGTAAACGTCTATTTTTTCAACGCCGCCTTTTGCCTTCAACACTTCGGCTTGCGCGAGCCTGTGCTTTTTTGCATTGACGGGCTTTACTTCAACCAAACCGTTGGGCGTGTCCGCCATCAAGGAGTGGTCTTCGGTTACGCGCGTCTCCCCGAACTTCTGGTTTACGCGGTAAACGCGCTTATTTGTTTTGTGGCGAATCAACTCGGTTACCTTTTTCCACTCGGTTTTCTTGCTTGCCGGGTTGACGCTCAAGCACCTCCAACCCGTCAAGGGAATAACTTGTTTTTCGCCGCATTCAATCAAGTGCTTCGCATTCTCCTCAAACAATTCTTCCACGTTTTTCACGTGGACGAGTTCCTTGTCATCAAGCAGCACAAGGAAGCGTTCGGAGGTCACACTGTCCCCGTATAACACGTTGAACCCTGCTTCCTCGGCCTTCCTGATGGTGTCCTTGATGTAATGCCTTGCCCACGCCGTCACGCTTTCGCCTGCTTCCCGCGAGTACCACCGCGAACGCGGGTACGCCATGTAACCGTAAAACGAGTTCGCCAAAATTTTGAGGGCCCACTGGCGCGCGTGAAGCCGCTCTTTATCCGTTCCCCGCGCCTTCTTCATTGCGTCCTTCAAGGCATACCTTTTTTCAAGCACTTCCTTGAGAACCGAGGGAATCAAGCCCTCTTTTTCAAGCGAGAAGCAATGGCCAACCGGCGACTCGTTGTTTTTCGCTGAATCGTCCAGGGTCGCCAAGTCAACGTTGTGGGACACGATTATGCTGGGGTAAAGCGAGCGGAAGTCGAAGACGACCACGCCGTCGTAGACCCCGGGCTCCGGCATTTTCACGAACGCGCCCTGGATGGGGTTCGCCAGCCGCGACTGCACCTGCGAGTAGGACGGCTTGTTGGGCAGAATCATTTTGCGTTTGAATGACTCGCGCGTGAGGAGCGCTTCAACGAGTTGTCCCGCGGTGGCGCGCGATGCGTCGAACAGCGTGAGGCCGCTCACCTTGGCGAGCTCGCTTTCCAGCGTGAGAAATCGCTCGCCGAGTTCAAGGCAGGACTTGGCGTCGCTCTCGCAGTAATCAAAGACGCGCTTGTCGCCTTTCTCCCACAACTCCCAGATGAGCGCCTTGTCAACGTCTTTTTTCTTTTTTCCGAACACGTTTTCGTAAACGATTTCCAGTTTGAGGCGCGGCGACTTGATTGCCCCGATGTAGTTGAGGAACGAGGTCGCGTTGAACACGTCAAAGTGAATCCGGCCGGAAACGCGCGCCTGCGGCCTCAACCCGAACGCCTTCACGGTCACGGGCCTTCCGTCACGGGAAAGGTGGTATTCCGCTTTCACCCTCCTAGCGCGCTCCTTCAAATAGGGCAGGTCAAACGCGTCCCCGTTGTAGGTCATCAACACGTCTGGGTCCTCCTTTTCAACGAGCGCCGAAAATTCTTCAAGCATTTCTTTTTCCGAGCCGCCTTTTTCGTAGGAGAGCGTGCCCGATTTTTCGCCGAAAGCGTAACCGATTATTATTGCGGGGTCGCGCGCCGCCTCGGAAAACCCGCGCTTGTTGTGCGTTTCAATGTCTAGGGCGAGGCTTTTCACGTTGAAACCCGCTTCGCAGCGCTTGGCGTTTTCAATGATGGCGCCGTTTTTTTCCGTGAATTCCACGCCGCCGCACGGCTTGAGCCCCGTGTCAAAGAGGTACCTCCTGTGAAACGGAATTTTGTCTTCAAAGACCTCGCCGAACGCGGCCAGTTCCTCGCTGGCGCGCGGCACGTCCGACGGCTTTTCGCAGTAAACCTTGTAAAACCTTTTTTCTTCGCCGTTCAGGGAACGCGTTACCTCCTCCGTTTTTTTCACGAGGGGGTGCTTGGGCAGCTTGGCTGCGTCCAGGTAAAAATAGGGCTTGAAGGACGGGTCTTCAAGGAAGCGCGTGCCTTCACTTGTTTTGACGAGCAGGCGAATGCTTCCTTCAACGCCGCCGGAGTCAACGTCCAACAACAAGCCCTTCATGACAACTCTTTTAATGCGGCTTTGTTTTAAGGGGTTTAGGTGATTTCGTGCCGAGACCGCAACCTAAGGATTCAAATCTGGAGAACGACGTGCGTTCCCTTCAGTCAAAACTGGACTTGGTGGTCCAGCAACTCAACAATTTGGACAAGAACGTGAAGATTCTCGGCAAAACCGTGGTCATCGTGAACGACCGGGTGAAAGGCATTCAAGCCGGGCCCGGGTCCAGGGGCGCGTCCGTTGAAGCCGGAAAAATCGAGGAACTCGAAAAACAGTTGGATAAATTGAAGCAGGACGTCGCCGAAACCAAGCACACCGTGGACATGGTGAACCCCTTGGAATTCGTTACGCGCGACGTCGTACGCGAAATGATTTCGGACGCCTCGAAAGAGTGAGGTAAGCCGCGGCAAGCGCGCCGGCGCCGAACGCGTTCGCGAAACCCAGGAAATAGGAGAAAACCGCGAGGGCGAGCGGAAGCAACACGATTAACAGGGCGGGCCATGCCAGCGACAAGGCCACGATCAATCCGGCTGCAATCAATCCCGCCACGACTACGACGGCTCCGACGACCCACGAAACCACCGCGAACACCAGCACTTCCAGCGCCTCCCCGGAAAACAATTGCCAGGATTGCGCGAACGCCTTCAACAAGTTGCGGTGGAACGCGTACGCGGGCACCACGAACAGGAAGGCGAGTATCAAGAACAACGACAACGTCGTTCCCACGACCCCGCCCAACGCGTCAAGCGAGCCGATTGCGCCGCGCGCCAGGCTCAGGAACAGGATTGCCAGGATTGCGCCGGGCACCGCCGACAACGCCGAGCGAAAAGCGTTTTTCACGCGGCCGAACCGGTAATACGAGGCGATTTCCACCCACAAATGCGCCACGAAGAAGGAGAGGAGAACGAACAGCGCAACGGGAACCAGCCACAACGCGTTCTTGACTGCGGCCTCCAGCGCCAAGGGCCCCTCAAACAAGGCGTTCAATCCGCTCCCCAATGCTCCCAGGACGAGGAACGCCAGCGCCCCGGCGACCAGGAAGAAAGCAGCGTACAACAAGTAAAAAGGTTTCACGTTCTCGAATCGCGAGGCGAACCCCCAACCCGCACGCACCCAGTCCAACGCCTTCAAGTGAATCTCCCCCTTTTCATGCGCGTTGCCTTGGGCAGGCGTTCGCGTGTTGCGGCGGACTCTTCAACGCGCCGCACGTGCTCCCGGTTAAGGGTAATCATGTTTTGCACTCCGCGCTCCCTTTCTTTAACGAACTGGGTTATCCTGTTAAAATCCGCGGTTTCGGTTTCTCTCCGCCTGAACGGTTCCTCGCTCCCTTTGACCGGAACCACGATTTTCGGGGCCTCGCTTGCCTCTATGCGTTTTCTAATTGTTTCCTCCAGCCACGGAGCATTCAAGCTTTTTCCCCGCATCATGTCTCCCCTTAAAACCGGGTTCTGGTTTGATTGCAGGTAAGCGTTGGTGTGGGCGAGCAGCAGGTTTTCCCTCAACTTCAACTCGGCTTCGGTCGGCGGGATGCGGGATATTTTCGTCCTGTCCAGAAGGAAGGAGGCGCTGCTTCCCCCTAATGGAACGAGTCGTAACAGGTTGTGCCCGAACCGGCCCACTTGTTCCGGGCTCGGAATTATTTTGAGGGGTTTTCTTGCCACGCTAACAATTTGCATTTACCCCCTTTTTATGAGTTGGTTTTTTAACTGCTTAAAACCATTGATTTATCATGCCTTGCACTGGAGGGAGCTGCATGAAAAAGTTGTTGTTCGTACTATTGTTTTCGTTGTTTGCCACTGCGGCGACCCTGACAATTACGGAGCCGGATTCAAGCCAACAACGCTCGCCTGACGGCCAACTCGACCTCGGATTCAAGATATCCTCGGAGTCGGGCAGGATGACCTTCAACTGCGAATACAAGTTGGACAACCGCAACGAGCCGCGTTCCCTCGGCGCAGTTGACTTCATCCCTCCCACGGCCATGCAAGGGGCTTTTGAAGAAGAATACTTTTTCGTTGACGGAATCGTTGGGCTGGAGGACGGCACGCGCACCCTTCTGGTCCGCTGCGAACAGCAGACGAGCATAATAGACGACTTGGCGTCCCTCCTCACGGGCGCTTCAAAGGAAATTCTTGAGGACTCCGTGACCTTCTTTTACGTGCGAGCCGAAGCCGTGCAGTGCGCGGACTCTGACAACGGAATCAACGAATTCGAAAAGGGAACCTGCATTGACGAAAGCGAGCACGAGGATTCCTGCGCTAACGACGGCTACGCCTTGACCGAATGGTATTGCGCGGCCGCGGGTTCTTGCGTTAGCAAGCCCGTTGAGTGCTTGAACAAGTGCGTGGACGGCGCCTGCAACAAACCGCCTTACACGAAATGCGTTGACGTTGAACTCGGCGGCGAAGGCGAACCCTTTGTTTCAAGCAAGGTCTTGAACTCCAAGACCGTCACGCTTCAAGCCGGCCAGAGCACTGAGTTCAAGGGCGTAATCATTGAAACGCAGTTGGTGAGCGCCGGCGACGTTACCATCCAACTCTCGCAGGACGGCGAGTCCTTTGCTTCAACTCAACCCATTGCATTGGGGGAATCCTACCTCGTGGGCAACGTGCGCATCACTTACAACGCTTACAAGAACGGCGTTCCACAATTATTGCTTGAAGAGTTGGCCGTTGAAGCGGCTTCCGGGAAAGTAATTCGCGAACTCTGCATAACAATTAACGAGCCCCTGGAGGGCGGCAAATACGAGTCGCCCGTGGAACTGGAGTTCCGGTTGCACACGCCGCCGCTTTCCGCGAGCGCGAAGCAATTGAAGAAGGCGTCGTTCACGA
>DALH01000048.1:0-28447 GCA_002499405.1 Candidatus Micrarchaeota archaeon UBA95
CCGTTGGGAGACGACTTCCCAAGCATCTTTCCCATAGTGGCGGGAGTCGTCTTGTTCTTCGCTACGCTCGCGTACGCGAACGGGGTCATCCAGGAGAAAAACGATTACCTTGACGTGCGCAAGGCCGCGTTGGGCTTGTCCTACCTCGTAACGCGCACGGGCTCCATTGACTACGGTTACCTGGGAATGGTGACGTGCAGCCAGGAGTTGGCCGCCTACGCCAAGTCGCGGAGCGTGAAATACCACGTGATAGTCAAGGGCGCGTGCAACGGCATTGAGTTCAGCGAGACAGCCGAGGAATTGTTCGGGTTGGAAGACGAATCATTATACGTTTCGTGCGGGAGCGAGGAAGGCGAAAGCGTTGCTGAACAGGCAATGAATTCCAACCCGGTCATAATGAATTTCCCGGTTGCGGTGGGCTGCCCCTCCTACTCCTCGAACACGAATGGCTTGGGAATGCTTACGGTGGTGACGTGGCGTTGAGAAAAGGACAGGCGGCGATATTTGACGGAATAACCTTTTTGTTGCTGGCCACGTTCAGCGCCACCCTCATATTCACGGCGGTCGGCACGTACGGCGAACAGGAGGACGAAGTCATGCGGTCGTCCTACGTAATCAACTACATGCAAACCGTTTCAAAGGCGTTCTACCATGTGGACGCCCAGCAACTCGCAGGCGTATGCGGCGAAGGCGGGGACAAGTGCGAGGAGATAGAGGTTTACGCGGACCTGGCGGGCAAATGCGTGGAACTGGAACAATACTTGCCGGGAATCAGTTTGAGCGACTTGTTGAAAAAGGACTTGGCGGACCCGGGTTCCCCTGTTTTGGATGACTCCTATGGCGGAATAGAGGCGCTCGGAAAAACGGCGACGCGTTGCGCGGCCAAGGAATTCATGAAGCCGTTCACTTCCGCGGGCTACGACTACGTGATTGAAATAGTCCAGCCGTCAAGCGTGGCCTTGATTGGGGATGCCGAAACCGGCGAGAGCGCGGTAATCAAGACTTCGACGCCCATCATCAGCAACCTGCCCGAGAACGCAAAGGAGAACGACTACATTGAAGAAAAGGACGGCTTCGTGGAAACCAGCGTGTGCTTTAATGCCTTGAACGCCGGCGAAAAAGTGTTCTCGGTGGCGTCCCCGTTCAAGGTCACGTCAAAGAACTCGGACGGCAAAATCATTGAGAACCAACTGGTTTTGCGCGTGTGCATGTGGCCGTCCAGGCAGCAGATTTCTTCTACGCTTCTACGCAGCTGATTTCTTGACGTTCACGTCTTCGCCGCACTTCGGGCAAGTGTAAACAAAGGCGTCCGCAGCCGGCACCAGCGAAGTCGCGCAATTCGCGCAAAACCCGGTCCCGCAATACGGGCAGTAAACCACTTTCGTGTTCTTTGCTCCGCAGTGCGGGCAAGCCATTCCCTGCTCGCGCCTCACTTCAACGAACTGCGAATCCACTTCCTTTGCTCCCCCGGCTTCGCCGCCCGAAATGGAATTCAACTGGGCGAACAAGTCGCCTCCCGGCGCCCCGGCTTTCTCGGGCTTGGCGGGCGCGGAGCCGCCGAACAAGTCCTTCATGGTTATTTCCCCGGCCGCCCCGCTGGTTTGACTTGGCTTTGCAACAACTTGCTCTGGTGGCACGTCCACCAAACCCTTTTTCTTCTCAGGCTGTGGCTGCTTTAACTCGGCGTAAACGTCTTTGACGAGGAAGTTGAACTCGTCGTCCTCCTTCCTGGTTTTGGGCTTCTTCCCGCCTGTCTCAACGAATTGCTTTTGAACCGCTTCCAAAAACGCGTTCATCTCCTCAGAGTCGCCTTGCGGCCGGTGCCGCAAGTACATCCTACGCCTCCCCTGCGGCTCGGCTTTCCTCGGCGCCGGGGCAATCCTGCCTTTTGAAACCACTTCGTTGGCGAAGTACTCGGCTTGCTCCCTCTCGGTCAACTCGCGTTTGGGTGCGGGGGCAAGCGCGCCCTTCTTTGCAACGCTTTTCTTGGATTCAAAAAACGATTTGACGCCGGACAAAACCCCTTTTTTCACGGGCTTCTGCGTTGAGGGAACCGGAGTGAAAACGCGTTGCTTGATTTCCCGCATCTTCCTTACCTTGCGCGGGTTGGCAGCGAACTGGGGCGTGGGAACGGCGATTGACAGGGTGGCGGGCACCGAAAAAACCGAGTAAAACTTGAAGGCGAGAAAAGCGATTGCGCACAACACGAAAACCATTAACGGCGCGAACCCGTCCGGCGGGAGCAAAGAATACCCCAGCAAGGCGTCGACCACGAAGGCAACGGCGTACAACGCGGCTCCAGCCAGAAGCGAGTTGAACAACTTCTCGGTTTGCGGCAGGGCGCGGACTTCCGGGTAACCCAGGCGCAGGAGGACGTATCCAATGGAAGTGGCGCCGACCAGGTAAAACAAGTGGTATGCCGCGCCCCCAAGCAAGTCAATCATTTCAAGAAAGGTAACCCAACCCCCAAATAAAAAACCCGATTACACTTCAAAGGACTTCAACGCTTCCGCCGCCTTGTCGAGCTTGAGGCTGGTTACGACCAACGGGATTCCCTCGGCTTCCGCGATTTTCACGGCGAGCTTGTCCACCTGCTTCGCCTCCAAGCCGTGGAGCACGACGAGTGCCGGCTTTATGGGGCCCACGCGAATGGCGACCATGGGGCTGCGGCCCGTGCTCACGTTGGTAAAGAACAGGGCGCGCTGGCTCGTGTTGGAATAAATTTTTACGAACGACTCGTAAGGCAACTCCAAAATCATTTTGAGGGAGTCAATGACCGTGCACCCGAAAACGTTTATGGAAACAAGTTTCTTCTTGCCCGTCAACACCTCGGCCTGGATTGCTTCCGCGAAGTCACCTCCGTTCACGGCGCGCGAAAAATTGTAGACGTCGAAAAACTTTTGGTCCGGCTGGTTTTCGCGGAGGCGTTTGACGAGTTCGCCGCCGCGCCGCAAATCTATTTCAAAGATTGCGTCCACGAAGCGGTGCACCACGCCCATGCCCGGGCTCTTGCGCCGGTCGCTCTCATAATCGCTGATGGTGGAGACGCTGACCCCAAACTCCTTGGAGAGCTGGCTCTGGGTGACGCCGAATATTTCGCGCCATTTCCTCATTGTGGCGCCGGGGCTGGAACTCAACGCGATTTCGCCGGCAACCTTCACCTTCAACGCATCCATTACACGATTACTCCTTGAGGGTTAAAAGAATGTTCAGAAACAGTTCCCGCGAAGCCAGACCCGGGTCAAAAGAAAGGTAATAAATTTGTCTAAAGCCCTCGCACGAATGCTCGTCTATGGGCGTGCAACCGTGATACTCCGCGATTGCCGGCATCGCGTCAACGGACCACGAATCGGTTTCATTGTCACTGAAGAATGCGAGGTTGCCCAACCCGGCATAGTTTTTTTTCAATTCAACCACGGCAATCGTGCCGGCAAACTCAAAGTTGGTGAGGCCGTTGACGACCGGGTGGTCTATTTTGGAAATCCTAAAAGTAGAATTTATTTCCCGGGTTCCTACGAACCGCACGGGCACGTAATCATCAAACCCGTTGCCCCAAACGTTCCACCCCGCGCCCTCCATTTCGGGAACCCGCGTGCACGCGTTCCCCACCAGAATCATTTTGCCGCCGTCATCCAGGTATTGTTTCAACGCATCCAAAGCGTCGCGGTTGCAGTACTCCGCGCCCGTAACGATTACCACGTCAAAGGAATCCAACGTCCCCGGCATCAAGAAGTCCGGGCTTATCTTGCCGGCATACATGATTCCGGCAAGGCGCATGTTCTCCGTGTGAATGAAGTATTCAAAGTTGTATGACGGCTCGCCCACAACGACGACGCGCAACTCTTGTTGTTCGAGTCGGTATTCCTGAAAAATGGAGTAAGCGTGATAAAGCGAGAAAAGCAAGACGAAAAAAGACAGGAAAACCGCCAAGCCCTTGACCCAGCCGAAAGAGTGAATCAATGCGAGCGCGCGGTAAATTGCGTAAGCAAACAAAACGAAGAAAACAAAGCCGAGGAGCCAGGTAATCATGAAAA
Source organism: Candidatus Micrarchaeota archaeon UBA95 (assembly GCA_002499405.1). Classification (GTDB taxonomy): domain Archaea; phylum Micrarchaeota; class Micrarchaeia; order Norongarragalinales; family Norongarragalinaceae; genus UBA95. Next base: position 4,035 of record DALH01000048.1, read on the forward strand.
GCAATTGCGCGTCAAAGCCCGTAACCGACCTCAAAACGTGGAGCAAATCGTTGAACAACAAAACACAAGCGAAGCCAAGCGCGCCAGCCGAAAAGACGCGGGACAAAACGAGGGTCTGGCGCTGGAAGCCGCCGCTTCCGCCTACGAGGCGCACAACAAGTTCGTAAAACGCGGAAACCAACACGAGTAACGCGTTGTAACCCAATAAAATGAAAACCAGTTTGAACGAGTCGCCGTAAACCCTTACCAATAACTCCTGAAAAAGAGCTGGGTTCTGCGAAGTCAAGCCCCCGACGATTATTACCGAGAGCGCGCCGGCAAGGTAAACGAGGAATGCCACTAGGACGGCAGCGTTAACGTGCGTGAAAACGTTTGCCCACGAAAATTTTTGCTTCAACAATTTCTTGAAGGTTTCCTCGGGTTTCCTTGCGAGTTGCAAGGCGTCGGAGAACACGCTCATGAAGAATAGAAGGGGGGCGCGCTAAAAAAGGGTTTCGGGCAGGCAAACGGTTTAATAAATTCTCGGAGTAAACCCTGCATACAACGCCTTCGCGGCGTCGGCTTTTTAGCCCGTAAACGGAATTGGGCGACAAGCCGAAGCACCAAGCGAAGGCGAGGAGGCCAATTGGGTTTCATGGCTGGGAGAAGCGTCGTAAAACAGGAAGGCGGCAAGAAAATACTCGTAATCGATTTTCGGGGCTCGGCTTACGGGCCCGACGTGGCGCGCTACCCGCAGGCCATGAAGGACGTCGTCGAAAAGCTCACGGAAGTGGAAGCCGACGAAGTCGTGTTGTCCGAATACTACGAACGCATTTACGACGAGAGGCAGACCAACCTCCTCAAAGGCATTGCCGCGTTGATTACCCGACTGGAGGAGGACACGGTTTGGTCGCCCTCGCACTTGGGCACGAGCATTGACAGCAAAACCCTTTCGCCGCGGCACGACGCCGTTCTACGCATTTTGAACACGCTGCGCAGCGACCCGTTCAAGGCCTATTTGGAGTTGTTGAGCGAGTTGAAGACGCAGATGGCGAGGCTGCCTTCGCTGAGCCCCCAGCAAGCCGAAGACCTCAAAACGTTCGTGAACACGTTGAGCTTCATGCGGCAGGGCTTGGAGGAAACCCAGCTGATAAGCGAAATGAAGGCGTACCTCCAGCAACTGGGCTCCATTCCAACCGGGCGCAGCGCCTACAACTACTTTTTTGAGGCGGCCATAAAGCCGTCGTTCATCGGCTCGCGCATCTTCTTCACGGGAGTCGAAAAACTGGAGTTGCTCGACCAGTACGACGTGTTGAACTCGCGCGTATACGTTTACAAGCACCCCGACAAGGTGGAAAACCTTTACTTCATCGACCCCCCCGAGTACTCCCTGCCCCCGGAAAAATACTTTTTGCTGGAGAAAACGAAGGAAGTCGTCGCCAGCCACCGGCCGGACACCGCGGAATTCATGAACATCACGCAGGCGCGGAAATACTTCCGCAAGGTGTACGCGGCGACCATATCGGACTTGGCGCTGAAAAACAACATCAAGCTCACCGTCGAGGAAAAGGACGGGTTGGCGGAAATCGTTTCGCGTTACACCATCGGCTACGGCATACTTGAATTGTTTCTCGCGGACCGCCAGAACACGGACGTCTACATCGACGCGCCCCTAGGCGAAAAACCGATTTACCTCGTGCACTCCAAGTACGGCCAGTGCCAGACCAACGTAATCTTTTCAAATGATGAGGCGCGCTCGGTCGTGTCCCGCTTCCGCGCGCTGTCGGGGCGCGCGTTCGACGAGGCGCACCCCATACTCGACTTTGACCTGCCCGATTTGCAGACGCGCATCGCCGCCATAGGCAAGCCGTTGTCCAGCGACGGCATAGCCCTCGTGTTCCGCTTGCACAAGACCACTCCGTGGACGCTCACCCAGTTCGTGGACAACAAGATGTTCGACTCCCGCACGGCGGGCTTGTTCTCGTTCTTAGTGGACGCGCAGGCAAGCATGCTCCTCGTGGGCTCGCGCGGCTCCGGCAAGACGTCGTTCCTGCAGGCCATGATGCAGGAAATCCCGCAAAACCTGAGGATACTCGTGCAGGAGGACAGCGTTACGGGTGACTCCGAAATGGTTGTGGAACGCAACGGGTTGCTCGAAAAGACGACTACGGGAGAACTCGTGGACGGCTTAATGAAAAAATACGGTTACGCTAATTTCAACGGCAACCACGTGCTAAGCAACAACCTGGAAAACGTCAAAGTGTTCTCGTTGAACGCGGATTACAAGGTTAATCGCGCGCGCGTAAGCCAGTTCATCCGCCACAAGGTTAAAAAGAAAATTTTTGAAGTGGAAACCCGCACGGGTAAAAAGATTAAGGTTACGAGCGACCACGCGTTGTTCACGCTCGGCGCCGGCGGCTTGGAACCGATTAAGACGAATGAATTAAGGGAAGGCAACTTCATTGCAACGCCGAGGACCCTGCCCTTCACCGAAACCGCGGTTCACTTCAACGCCTTGGATTATCTGGAAGATGGCTTCGTTCTGGGCGGGGAAGTCAAGGAATTCGTGGAAACGAATTGGGCGGCCTTGAAAACCATCGCCAAAAAAACGGGTTACAAGAAGGCAGCAACCAGTGCTTGGAAGCGAAACGGCGTCCTTCCGGTGAAAGCATACAAGTCAACCAAAAAGAAGATGCGGGAGGACGGGTTACTATTCAAGATAGACAAGAAATCAAAACCGGTGCCCTGCTCAATACTTGTTGACGAAGAACTGGCTGCCTTCGCCGGGTTGTGGCTGGCGGACGGTTGTTACGACAACAAATACGCAACAATAGTGTCGGTTGAAGGCGAGGCGAAAAAACTCGTTGAAAAGGTTGCCGGGCGCTTCGGCTTGCGGGTGCGCACGCACAGCGACGGTTTCTCACCCAGTATTTCAAACACCAACCTTAATTGGTTACTCAAAAACGTGTTGAAACTTAAGGGAAACTCTAAAACAAAGCAAGTACCGCGATGGGTTTACTGTTTGGGCGCAAGCGAACGCGCCGCTTTTTTGAGGGGATTGTTCAGTGGCGACGGCTGGGTTGCAGCCAACGAAGTGTCAATACGCTTGCAGTCCAAAAAACTAATTGAAGAAATTCAAACGTTGCTGCTAAGTTTCGGGGTTGTTTCAAGAAGTGGGTACATAAAACGGGACGATTCGTGGGATTGCAGGGTCAGCTCAAACAAGATGTTGAAGGCATTCAAAAAAGTTGCATTCCTCCAGCAAAAAAAGAATGAAGGTTTAATGCAATTATGTGAACGCAGGCCCGCACAGGACTGCACGGACGTAATTCCGTTGCCGCGCGAAACGAAGACCTTCTTAACCGAACACGGGCTAGACAAGCACGATTACGTAACCCGCGGCTACTCGGTGGGCAGGAAAAAACTGGCGTCGTACGCACACGTTAACGCGTTAATGCAGAAACTCGCGTGCTCGGACCTGTACTGGGATCAAGTTAAGAAGGTCAAGTGCCTCGGCGTAATCGAGGATTTCGTATACGACTTCAGCGTGCCAGGACAAGAAAACTTCGTTTGCGAAAACATCGTGGCACACAACACCCAGGAGCTTCCCGTGCCCAACCTCAAGCGCCTGGGCTTCAGCATCCAGCGCATGAAGACGCGGCCGCCCCTCGGCGGGGGATCCGAGACCGAGGTCAGCGCCGAAGACGCGTTGCGCACGGCCCTGCGCCTGGGGGACTCCGTGCTCGTCGTGGGCGAGGTGCGCTCAAAGGAAGCCAAGGCGTTGTACGAGGCAATGCGCGTGGGCGCCGTAGGCAACGTGGTCATGGGCACGATTCACGGCGAGAGCTCTTACTCCATCTGGGACCGCGTCGTCAACGACTTGGAGGTGCCCACCACGTCCTTCAAGGCAACCGACTTCTGCATCGTGGGCGCACCCATCCGCTTCAAGGGCGCCATCAAGCGCAACCGCCGCATCATAGAAGTAACCGAGGTCTTGAAGCACTGGACCACGGACCCCGGCCAGGAAAAGGGCTTCCTGGAATGGGAACTCTTCGACGCCAACAAGGACGCGCTTGAAATGGACGAGCCCCTAATTCACGAGAAAAGCGAGTGGGTCAAAAAAATTGAGCGCATGCGCGGCATCACCTACGAAGAAATCTGGAACGAAATCAACGCGCGCGGCAAGACCAAGCAGTACATGGTGGACGTGAAAAACAAGTTGAACATGCCCGCCTTACTTGAAGCCGAGTACACGACGCGCGCCCACACCAAGTACCTGCTCCTCTCCGAAAAACACCGCGAGTTATACGGCAAGGTCATGCACGACCAACTCCTGGACGAGTGGAGCCAGTGGGTCAACGAAAACCTCGTGAAAGAGTGCCAGCAACGCCAAAAGGCGGGCGCGTAGCAGAAGCCCGCAATTATCCAAAAGCCTTTTTAACGCCTACAAAGTAGTTTCTAATACTTATTTGAAAGGTGGTTTTAAGTGGAAGAAATTGTCAGGAACGCGCTTCAAAAAAACGACGATATAGAACAAGAAGAATTCTTTGAGACGCCGAAAATAATGGTCATCGGCACCGGCGGCGGTGGATGCAACTCAATTAACCGCTTGGCCAAGGCCGGCATCAAGGGCGCCGAACTCGTCGCCATCAACACGGACCGAATGCACTTGACCATGATGAGCGAAAACGTGAAAAAAGTGCTTATCGGCGCCTCCATTACCAGGGGTCTCGGCGCTGGCGGCTACCCCGAAGTGGGCGCCAAGGCGGCCGACATGAGCCGCGAGGCACTGGAAAAAATAATGGACCGCGCCGACCTCGTGTTCCTCACCGCCGGAATGGGCGGGGGCACGGGCACTGGAAGCGCTCCCATCCTCTCGGAAATCGCGAAGAAACAAGGCGCAATCACGATTTCAATTGTCACCTACCCGTTCGCCCTTGAAAGGGCGCGCCTGGCAAAGGCGGACGAGGGCTTGGAGAACCTGAAGAACGCGTGCGACACCATAATCGTCATTGACAACAACCGCCTGGTCCAAATCGTTCCCAACCTACCCATTGAACAGGCATTCAACGTTGCCGACGAAATAATTGCCCGCGCGGTTCGCGGCATCACCGAAACCATTACCACTCCCTCGCTGATTAACCTGGACTTCGCGGACGTGCGCGCCGTCATGTGCAACGGCGGCGTGTCCATGATTGCCGTGGGCGAAGGAAAGGGCACCGACCGCGTTCGCGACGTCGTAGACAACACGCTGAACAACGTTTTGTTGGACGTGGATTACACCGGGGCAAAAGGCGTCCTCTTGCACATCACGGGCGGCCCTGACATGACGCTCGGCGAGTGCAACGCAATCGGCGAAGCGCTCACGGAGCGCGTTGACCCGCAGGCCACCGTCATCTGGGGCTCGCGCGTTGACCCAACCTTTGAGGGACGCATAGAGGCAATCGCAATCTTCACCGGCATCCAGTCGCCCTACGTTTTGGGCGGGGAAGTGCGCTCGGGTTACGAGTCCCCGCGCGCCGCACCCGGAAGGCACGGCGTGGAAGACATAGAATTCCTTTGATTTTTTTTATATGAAAAAAAACTAGTTTTTTTCTTCTTTTACGAGGACGGCGTTAACGACTCCGTCCTGTCCCGGCCTGCTCAACACGCGGGCCTTGCCGGCCTCGGTGTCTATCACGGTCCCCTTGGTAACTATTTTTTCGCGCACGTAGTGGCGGTTCGCCTCCGTGGAGACCACGTCCTTGATTTTCACTTTTTTGACGGTCGCGCCGTCGGCTACGTTCGCGTAAAGCACGCGGGTGGCCGACACCTTGCGGCCGCCGCCCTTGGTGCGGAACTCGTTGCGCGTCTCCAAATCGCTTTTGGACTCGAGTTTGGTGCGCGAAAAGAATCCCCCCCAGTGGAAGCGATCCTTGTCCTTGTTGGCGCGCCTCTTCCCGCCCGAACCGCTTGCCTTGGTCTTTGCGTGCTTGTGATACTGAACCATTCCTGAATAATCACCGTTAAAAGTTGTGTATTGAATTGCGTGAAACGCATTTAAAACAATTGCCTTGCCCCGCGTTTTTTATATTCGCGCGGCGTTCGCTTAATTGATGCCGCGCAAGAAAAACAAGGACGACAGGTACGCCTTGAACCTTAATAAAAAAGGCGAGCGGTTCGAGGGCTTGTACAAGGACTTCATTGAAAAGCAGCCCAGCAAAGTGGAGAAGCCCAAGGATGAGACGCCGGGCTTCGTGAAGTTCACGCGCGCCGTCAACAAGTTGTTTCCCTCGTACGGGGCTGGCGCCAAGTACTCGGACGAGGAAGAACAGGCAATGGCGTTCCTCGGGTGGGGGCTAGGCCCCGAAGATTTTTACGGGGCCTACAAGGCGATTACCATTGTGGGCCTGGCGGCCGGCCTCGTGCTCGGCGGCGCGGCATACGTTTTGCTGGCGGAAAACCTGGGAACGCTTGCCTTGGCCCCCTTGTTGTTGTTCGCGTTGGCTCCGATTGTCGCGGGATTCCTTTACAAGGGTTATCCCGCGAGCGCCGTGAAAAAGGAGACCATGCAGTCGCTTGCCTACATACCCGAAATCGTTAATTATTTGACGATGAGCATGCGGCTCACCTCCAACCTGGAAAAAGCGGTTTCGTTCGCGGCGGCGCACGGCCAAGGAAAAATCGCCGAGGACCTCAAAAAAATCGTGTGGGACGTCCAAATCGGGCGTTACGCCAGCATTGAAGAGGGCTTGGACGACTTGGCGTACAAGTGGGGCGACTACAACGACGACTTCAAGCAAGCGCTGATGTTGATTCGCGCAAGCATTCTGGAAGGCAACCAGCAGCGCCGCGAGGAAATACTTGAAAAGGCGAGTGAGGACGTGCTGGAGGGAACCCGCGAAAAAATGGATATGTACGCCCGCGGCCTGCAACAACCCACGGTTTACCTCTACTACTTCGGCATATTGTTGCCGTTGCTGCTCGCAATAGTTCTCCCCATCGGCGGAAGCATGTCGGGCACGCAACTCGCAAAACCCGAGTACTTGTTCGTGGGCTACAACCTGCTCATACCCTTGATGGTTTACGCATTTGGTTCAAACATCATCGCGGGCAAGCCGCCCATGAACGCGCCCCCCGACATTCCCAAGGACTACCCGGGGCTGCCGCCAACGGGCCAAGCCAAGATACTGGGAGTCACCATGCCGTTCAAGTGGTTCGCGGCATTGCTGCTGGTTTCGCTGGTGGCGCTCGGCTATTACACGGACCAGGGCGGAACGCAGGAAGCATTGAACGCCGTGCTCACCCCGGTAAACGACTTGCTGATGGCTGCGTTGGACGAGCCGACGGGGGTGCTCTTTGAACCAAGTGAAGGGTTCGTGATTCCGGGCACGCTTGGAGCCGTGAGCCCTCTGGCAACCAACCGCGCCGAGGAATACTCCTCTTTCCCGCACTTCAAGTTCTTCTGCGAAACCGACGAGAAGACGGGAAAAACCCTTGACTGCGAAAGCGAGGGCCACTACTTCGTGGGGCTGTTCACGATTTTCGGGTTGTTCATAGGAGCCGCGCTCTCAATCAGCTTGTACTTGCAGGGAAAATACGGCGCGCGCAAGAAAGTGCAGGACGAGATTCGGGAGATGGAGGAGGAATTCAAGGACGCCATGTACGTCTTGGCGTCGCGCCTCGGCGAAAACAAGCCCGTTGAAGAGGCGTTGCGTAGTGCAACCGAGTTCCTGCCGAAAAGCGTTTTGGCTAAACGCGTGTTCAGGCGCGTGCTCCTCAACATCACGACTATGGGGATGACGTTTGACGCCGCCGTGTTCGACAAGACGTTCGGCGCGTTGAAGGACGTGCCGTCGCGCACCATCCAGAGCGGCATGCAGTTCCTCGTGGACTCCATCGAACTCGGCGTGAACGTCGCCGCGAAGTCGCTCATCAACTTGTCCATGCAGATGCGTAACTCCAAAAAAATCAACGACTCCTTGAAACGCTTGCTGCAGGACGTGACCACCATGCTCTCCACGATGGCGACCTTCGTGGCACCCATCGTGCTCGCCGTGGTGAGCGCGATGCAGCGCCTCATAATCGGCTCGCTGAGCACCGCCGGCGGGGGGGAGGCGACCGAGTCCGCGATGGAGACGGCGGGAACGCAGGGATTCAACATCGGAAACATGTTCGGGAACGCCGAGGCCTTGAAGGCGAACGCGGACCCGGCAACGTTCGCGTTCATAATGGGAATTTACGTGTTTGAAATCGTGATACTCCTGACCTACTTCAACTCGCAAATAGAGGACACGAACAACGACTTGCACACTTACACGAGCATAGCGAAATCGCTGCCCCTCGCCGTAATCCTTTACTGCGTCGTGGTCTACGCCACGAGTTTGCTGCTGGGTGGTTGAAGATGCGGTTCGCCGCCTTGACGCTCTCAATAATGGCTGCTTCATACGTCGCCCTCGGCTTGTTCTCCTTCCCCTTGTCCTTCATTGCCGCGATAATCCCGCAACAACTCCTCGGCGCCGCCGGCGTTGAAACCCAACTGGTTTTCGCGGGCGGCTCCCACCACCTGGCCGCCGCGGAGTGGGACGCGGAAATCAACGAGGCGTGTTGGGGGCGCCTTGAACTGGCGGTTCTGTTCGCTGTAATCCTTGCAAGCGAAAACCGCGCACTCAAAAAAAGGTTGGGGGGAGTCGCCTTGGGCTCCGCGCTCGCTTTGCTCGCATTCAATCCGTTGCGCATAACCATCTCCTTGTTGACGCTGAACGAACTCTTGCACGACGTCTTGTTCCGCGCCTCGTTGCTGCTCGCGATAGTCGGCTACTACGCGTGGTGGTATAAAAATTCGGGGGGAGTAAACAAAACGTGAGAAAAGGATTCATTGCAGCGCCGCTCCTCGGAACCATCCTGTTCCTGACCGCGGTAATATTCGTGGTCAATTTGAACAAGGAGGAGTCCAGCGAAGTCGCGTTGATAGCCAACGAGGCATACAACAACCGCGTCACTTCCCTCCTGGAACTGTACCGAAGCGACTTGGGCTCCCAGTTCCGCGAGAACCTCGCCCGCGTAATAGAGGACTTCCTGTCAAGCAAGTGCTGGGACAACCTGTTCCGCGTTTCAAACCAAGTGGTCGTCGGGAAAACCAATTACCTGGACGAAAAGGTGCTGCGTTATCGTGCCTGCAGTTACGTGAACGACGTCATCCACGACGTGATCTGCTCGCATGTTTCCTCGGGGGTGGACGAGGTCTGCAACGAGGAATGCCTTGACAACTGCGGGGACACGGACGCCTGTCACAAGGAATGTTGCGACTACGTTGAGGCAGATGCTTACGGCCTGCCCAAGTGGATGCGGGAAATCGCTGATGACTTCGTTTTCGAGGGAATCACGTTTGAATCCGCTAACCCAGACCAGTTCAAGGTCTTTCTCGGGGATGACCCGGGTTACGGCGACGCGTGCCGCACCCTCATCAGCACGAGTTTGATGGACTGCAAGGCGTTCGCCGAAGGCGAGCTGCAGTGCTGCAAGGAAATCGATTCGGATCGCGGGGGTAATCCATACCAGCTCGTAACCGAGGAAAAACAGTTCTCGGATGCCTGCCTCAAGGACGACGTGATTGACTGTTCAAAGGGAACGTTTTACGTTGAAATAAACGTTGAAGACAAGGACGTTTACCCGAACCTGCCGCGCACCAAGAGCTCGGACGGCAAGGGCAACGAGATTCGCACGGGCGCAATAAGCGACTCCAACTTTTACCTGCCCATCAACTACCCGTTGTACCGCTACTACGACTACGCCTTCGGGGTTTACGCGGAACTCGCGAAGGAAGTCAACCCCGAAGAACCGGAAAACAGCAACTTGTGCACTATAGAAGGAGATGGTTTGGATTCGGACACGGAACCGGATTGCGGGAGCGTTGAACACGACGGCTCGAGTTATTCTTTCGGGGAAACAAAAATAGAAATATTGGGTTTACTCAACGGCGCCGTGGACCGCGCTTGCAACGAGTATTCCACGGTCAAGCGCAAAGAAGACGACGATTACTGGGGAAAACCCGTTCCAAAAAGCCCGGGCTCCCTTTCCAAGGAATCATTGGCCCTCGAATTGTGTACCATATCCGGAGAGTGCGGGGCGACCGATGACGGGTGGACGGACTGTGAAACGGATTTGGATGAAAGCGCCATTGAGGGCACCATTGATTTAGCGAAATGCGGTAAAGACGGCGACTGCTACGCCGTATTCCAGTGGTCGGGCGCCGCAAAGAAGATGCGTTTCCTGGACTACGAGGCAAGCGTGAGAACCGACCCCACGCAACCCAACCAATTCTGTTTCAACGTCCAACCGTATTACGAGCCGCTGGAATCGTTGAACCCCTGATGCGTGAGGCATTTTTAAGCCGAAAACCCCATATTCTGTCGGGGTGTTAACTTGAATTTAGACGAGTTAAAAGAAAAATATTCTTCATTCCTTGAATCGCTGCGCGAAAAAGGGATTCCGAAGCCGGAAGTCGTCGTCCCCGCAGCGATTGTCCTGCTTGTTGTCGGAGTTGCATTCCTGTTAACCCCCGGAATCTCACCCTTCGGCCCCGAAACCCAGGACGTCACGCTCACCGTGCTCTCGGAGGAAGGCGACCCCGTTAGGAGCGCAGCCATAACCATTTACAACGAGGAAGACGAATCGTGGAATGCGGTGACCGACGATTACGGGAAAGCCATATTCACGGCCGTCACCTACGAATCGTTGAAGGCAAGCGTTGAAGCCGCCGGCTACCAGTCCTACCGCCTGCAACCCGTCAGCGAAACCAAAAAGATTTACTTGCAGTCATTGACGCCGGCAACCAAGGAGGTAACGGTGCGCGTGCGCGACTCCCTGGGCCACGACGTTGAAGGCGCGCAAGTCGTGTTGTTGTTCGACGACGGCACTACCAGCGCCGGCCGAACCGACGCCTTCGGCGAAGTTGAAATCGACGCGGGTCAAGCCGACTCGGCGGGAACCGTGCAGGCTAGCGCGGACGGCTACAAATCCAGCCAGAAAACAATTTACAAATACGAGTGGGACTCCCCCGTCGTGATAGAGCTGGCGAGCATACAAGAAGAACAGGTAGAGGAACCCGCAAGCGTTTACGTAATCGTGGAGGACGAACAGGGAAACGCCTTGGAAGGCATAACAATTTCCCTCACGGATTACAACACGGAGGCCGCGCAACGTAAGGGCCTCACGGACTCCTCGGGCGTAGCCGAGTTCACGGGCCTTATTGCGGGCTGGGCATTCCGCGTGAACGCCTTTGACCCGGCAAACGTTTACGCTGCTTATGCTTCAACGCAGCGATTCATTGTTGAAAAAGACGGGTCTTCCGTGAGCGTGCGTCTGGAGAAAAAAATTGCGGACGCCGGCGAACTCAGGTTCAGCGCGGTCAACGAAAACGGCGAGCCCCTTGCCGGAGCCAGCATAATGGTTTTTGAGAGGTTGACGGGCGCGTTGCTTGCCGAAGCCAACACGGACGCCCTCGGCAAGGCGACAATCGCAGTAGCCAAAAACAAGGCGTTCTACGTAACCGCTTACAAGGAGGGCTACCACCCCGCGCAAGACGAAGTTGAATCCGGCGAAACAAGGAAACTCGTCCTGGAAAAAGCGGTGGCGGGAAGCTTCATTACGCTCACGGTCCACGTCAAGGACTCTATTACCGGCGAGCCCGCACCCAACGCACTCGTCACGCTCTTCAAGGCGGACGGCTTCCAGCTCGGCTACCCCGCTAAGCGCGCGGACGCGGACGGCACGACCACGTTTAACGCGCCGAAAACCTTGAAAGGAAAAACCTATGACTTGGTTGCAGCTGCCTCGCTGGGCTACAAGCAGGGCCGCAGCGACGCAATTCAAGTGTTTGAAGGCGCGGAATTATTCGTGGTCCTGGAGCCCCTGCCCGGAACAATAAAGGCAAAGGCAGTTGACGCTTCAACCGGGGAATTGGTGGACGACGCAACCCTCTCGCTGTGGTCTGGAGACGAAGCACTGGCGGAGTGCAACAAAAACCCGTGCGAATTCGTTGCACCCCCCGAAAAAGAATTGTATTTGAAAGCCGTGGCAGAAGGATACCTCGCGGCATTCACCGTAAACAAAATCGTTGCCCCCGGCGAAACCCTGGAAGTGGAGGCGCGCTTATACCCGCGCGAACTCGCCGAATCCTTAAGCATATCGCTGGAAGGAATATACGATTCAAAGGGGAACAAGGTGAAGGAAGTATCCAACGCGGAAAAATTCGTTGCGCGCTTCCTCGTCAACGTTCCCTCAACCGAGTTGTCGGGCGCAACCGCGTTCTTCAAAATAGGGGATTCAACAACAGCCGGGGAAGAACCGTTCGCGATAACCGAGGTGAACGCGCCCCGCGCCGAAAAAACGGACGCAGGCTCATACTACGACGAGGAATGCAGTGAAACAATTGAGGTCGGAGAAGAAGAGGAATACGCAATTGACTCGGATTACCGTAACTGGGCGCGCGTGCGCTTCCCCGACGGGTTCGCGGGAACCACCCAAGTGGAACTGGAGTTGTATGCGAGTCCTTCGGCAAAACAAGGCGACGAGTCCCGGCTTTATTTCAACGCGCACGCGGAGAAGAACGGCGTGCCCTTGTTGAGCCCAGTTGACGAAGCCCTCATAAGCGGCCTGCTCGACAAGGAAACGCTTACGGACAAGGATTACTGCCTCGCAAAGAAGCGCTCCGAAAAACTCGTTGTGGGCTCGGACACCCTGGCGTGCCGCGACTCGTCTTGCGCCGCGCTCTGGTTTGAGTTTGACGGCGGAAAATACAAGAAGGGCTTTGAAGTTGAAGCGGGCGACGAATTCCAGCTCGCCTATGAAGCCCTTGCCTTGACCGCACCCATCCAGGCAATTGAAGTGGGTTACCCCGAAGAACTGTTGTTGCAGTCCTGGGTTTCCGAGGACTCGGCAGGGGGGGTCGCACAAGAAAAAATGAGCGTGGACGTTGCAATCGGAGAAAAAACGAGCGGCAAGATAAGGTTCATTGCCTTGCGCGCCGTCTCCCTAGCCGAAGCAATTGTCACGGTTTACTACGAGGACGCGGCAATGCAGCCAACCTCTTACGCGTTGCAGTTCACGGTCACGGGAACCAACAAGTTCAAGGTCTTGCTCTCGCCGGACTCGCTGGTTGCCGGGTTGAGCGAACGCGTGCGCGCCACCGTGCTCGACCAGTTCTCGCGGCCAATTGAAGACGCGTGGATAACTTACTACGACTGCGAGGACTATCCCCTGAACGCACAGGAAATAGATGTTGTCGGCGACGCAACGCGCGACAACGGCGAGGACGGCAAATACGCCACGCAATTGAACCCGTCGTCCCTGGGCCGCATCGGCGTGCAAGTGCAACGCGACGGATTCAAGACATACGACTCGTGCGACTTGGACGTCCTGGCAGGAAACTTCCTAATCGTGGAACCGGAAATATTAGAGTTCACGGGAACCAGCACCAAGTTGGGCCAGGCAGTAACGCTCACCTCCCTGCTACCCATTGAAAGCCGGGTGAGCGCAAGCGTGCGTTGTTACGAGGGGCTTGAAGAAGGGAAAGCACTCGTCCAGGTCTCGCCCCAGTCATTCAAACTGGAAGACCAGGCAATAACGAACATCATAGTAAACGAGAACGCAACTGCCAAGGCGGACTGCTACGTCACGTTCACTGCGCGCGTGAACTCGCGCTCCAAAGCCGAGGCAACCCTCATAGCCCGCCTTGACGTGGAGGGCCCGCCCGCGCCTTTGTGCCCCTATCCTTATTCCTGCCTAACCCAAAACGAGGCCAGTGAACGCGGTTGCCAAGCAGTAACGGCTTACGGCTGCGCCGCATCCCTTGCTGGCACGGCCATCCAATCGTGTTACGCCTGCGAAGTCGGGCCCGACACCCTGCCGGATTCAATTGAACTCGCGGTAAGCAACACGGCGCCCACGAACACGCAAACCTTCCGCGTCTCGCTTTACAACGCGCCCGAACAATGCTCGGTTGAGGGATTCGAGTACGCACCCACGAGCCAGCCCAACTACCAACAGCAATACCCGGGAATCCAGCAAAACTACGGGAACTACCAGCCCAACTCGTGGCAAACACCTTCGTGGCAGGACCTGAACGTGGGCTACTCCATGCAGGGCTACTACAACAACGTGGGCTCAATGTACGAGCCTTATGGTTACTCGGGTTACGGAGCGCAGGCGGGCGTGGGAGCGTACCTCGGAGCAAGCGCTTACGCCGGCATCGGCTCCTCCTACGGGGTCCCGGCTTACTGCCAGCAATACCTGAACATGCAAAGCATGTACGGCAACTACCAGTCCTCTACTTACGGTTCCCAAACAGGTTACGGCTACGGCTTGCCTTCGGCCTGCCAATACCCGGCGGTGTGCCAGCAACCCTCGCTCTGCTCTTACTCTTCAACCGGGTCTTATTACGGTAACTCCATTCCTTATGCCTGCCAATACCCCGCGGTCTGCCAAAACCCGTCTGCGTGCCCGTATTATTCGGGCACCCAATACGGTTCAACGCAACAACAATATGGCACCCAATACGCTTCCACACAGCAGCAACAATACGGTGGAAACCCGCCGGTCCAGGTAACCGTGACCTCGTGCAACGCCAACGAACTCGAGGTAACCGCGCGTTACACCGGAGGCGATTACTACCAGAACGCGGGGATGGGCGGCGCCCAGCAAGGATTCATCGTCGTCAAGCTCGGCCCCGGCGAAACCCGGCGCATACCAGTCACCGTAATTGTTGAACAACCGCCTTACCTAGCCGGCTACTCGCAATCAATGCCGTTCACCCCCATGATTCCCCCCGAATGCCTTGCCGGCTTCATCCAGCCCGCGGACGTTGAGGGCTTGGACGAGTACGGCTTGCCCACGGAAATAGAGTTGTTCGTTAACCCACACACAGGCAAAGCGCATTACAAGCGCGAAATCGCGGTAATTGGAAACGTGTTATACAAGTGGAAGGAGAAGCCAAAGGGAATTGACAAGTTGTCGGTGAGCCAGAGCGAAATAGAGTTGACTTACGAGAACGACGAGTTCGAGGAAGACGAAGGCGAACTGGAAATGTGGATTGCCGGCTACGAAGCCAAGACCAAGAAAGTGCCGGTCACCATAACCGAGGACGACTTCACGCCGTCAATAATCCAGCTCCTTGCCACGCAGCACGGCGGCGACGAAGCAGTTTACGAAACCGGCGAAGACGAAATGGAGTGCGACTCCCACGCCGGCTCCGCGAAAATAAAGTGCAAGGACGGCAAAATAACGGCTTCGGCCACAAAATACGCCTCGTCAAGCAAGTATTATTTAGAGGTAACCGGGCTCGGTGACTACCAAATCCGCGAAATACCGGTGCGCCTCGCCCACACCGACAACTTTGAGGCGCCGGTCAAGGAGGGAGGCGTTGCCGAATATGATTACCGAATTGAAGCCGGCAAAACAATCGCGTTCTCAAAGAGTGACTGGCTTGCGGCGCCGGACTGCGGCGACCTGACCGCGAAGGAAGAGGACTGCGGCACGCAGAAAATCGTGGTACGCAACGACGCTGACGAACGCATTTATTCGTGGTCGCCCGACGAACGCGAGGACGACGTCACCGTATTCGTTTACGGCGGGCAAGGAGAATGCAGAGAGTTGTATGAAGGCGTATGGGAAAAGAACGGGGTTTACTACTCGGACAAAGAATGCAAAACAAGGATATCCGATGTCAGAACATACCTTACCGGCAGGGGCGTCGGCGAGGGCGAAATAAAGAACATACTTGAAGGGAGAACGTGCACAAAAGTAAAGGATAAAGAGGAATGGATAGACCAGGACGGCATTCGTTATTCGGACAGCAAATGCACTGAAAAAATAGAGGGGCCGCCCGGAGGAGAAGAAGGCGATTTGAAACTCAACTCAATAAAACTTTTACAGATGATAAAAGAAGACGAAGAGTTGGGGAGGGAAGAAATCGGTGAGAACAACGAACTGGTCTTGGACAGAGAAAAATATTACTTCGCAGTTGAAGTCGGGTTGGAGGGAACCAACAACTTGAAGAAAGACGAAGAGTTATACTTTGCGTTTCGCCTTATGAGTCCAACAGATCCTTCCAAACGACTTTTAAATGGTTACATTGGCATTATAGAGCAAAACATAATAGAAACAGGAGGAGGACTCGTTTCTTTCTTCAACGTAGACGGAAGCAGAATAAAATATTTGGGGGGTGATAAAACCCTAAGAGATAAGCTTCCCTTGAAGGCAGCGGTTCGAGGAACTCTTTACCGGAAAACCACGGAAAAAGACAAAGAAGGCGTGAAATGGACGCTGGGCCTAGAGAGCACCGAACCAACAGAGGTTTACGTAAAGGAAGTAAACTCAGTTTGGTACGGCGGGGACGCCGACGAGTTCGACCAACGCAAAACCATCCTCATCACGGACGTTCCGTCAAGCGAGCGAAAGGTGGAGGTAACCGCTTGCGCAATAATAAACGACCGCACTTCCGATAATAAGGATCACTTACTGGTTTGCTATAAAAACAGCGCGGGAAAGGCCGCAACAACAAGAATAATGGTTGACTACGAATACGAGGGAACTAAAAGCTTGAGAGATGATAGGAAGCTCGAGCAAGGGGCAGGCATATTCAGTCGCAGGATTCCGTATATTGGCGATGATTCTGTTGCGGTTCCGCGGGTTATTGGTGGAGAAACAAGTCAAACCGCCAGAATCACGAGCGCAAAGATTGGTGATAAAGACGTTAATTTTGACGATGCCACGCAAACATGCATTTACTTGGGGCAAAGGGAGAGCAGCGGGTGGAGGGACGTGCTATTTATAGCCTCCAGTGTAACGGGCGTGGGCGCACTAGCTGTGGGGGCGTTCGTGACGGAGCATTTATGGAGCGAAGAGCATTATGCTGAGGAATATGATGCTGCAATACAAGAACTCAAAAACGAAGCAACCAAATTCAACGAAGAGCTAAATGAAGGGGGCTTCGTGGAATTCGTTGAAGCTTGCGGAGTAAATCCAGAAGAGTTAACCAAAGAATACATAAGAATAAGAAACAACTGAAAGATTGACTTGGAGTAAACGCAAAACGCCGGTAGTACTCCGCAAGAAATCCACAAAAAGAGGCTCAAAAACCATTAAATACGTGGTTCACTCGGAAAGGCATAGAAATGGAGCCGACTGCTTCCGCTTTGATTTGGTTGCGGAGGACGGCGCGCCCGGCAACCAGTTTTAAGTTTGAGTCGTTATCAAGCTTTGCTCCCGAAGTCGATTTTTGATTAGGCAAGTATTTGGGGGCTATTTTACCCATACCCAAACTTCTTGTCGTACTTGTGATGGTCCATGATGTCCAGCACAAACGCAATTATTTCAATTTCGCCATTTGCAGTGAGCGTGTAGAACATGCGCCAGAAGTTCAGAAGCGCAACCCAAAAGAGGTTGTTCACACCGTATTTCTGGACGTACTCCATAGGTATCTTTGATTTGGCTATTGCTTCGCCGTAATGGACGTTCGCCTTAATGAGCTCTTTCTTCTTGTTGACGGCGTTTAGTATGGAGCGCTCTATTTTTGAAGTTGCAGCTTTCTCGTTCAAGTATTTGTAGACCTCTTCCGCTTCCGGGGAAAGGACGACTTTTACCTGTTTCATATCTCAAGACCTTTTGCGATTGCTTTTCTTAGGTTTGGATTGGAATTGTGAATCCAGGTTATGCCGCTTATGCTTACGGCTATCTTGTTGCCCTCTTCCAGATAAAGCAGAATGGCCTTAAGCGTGTTGTGGTTGACTTGTTTTGGAAGCATTTTCTTGAGCTGTGCAATAGTAATGATGCTGTCCTTTGCCTTTGCAAGGGTATTTTCCACCATTATAACCGTATTTAGGGTCGGAGCGTGTTCGAATTTCATCAACTGAATTCCTTTCGTCATACAAATCACTTTTATTTATTAGTTGATAACTAATATTTATAGATATATGACTTTATAAAGCTTTCTTGGCTCTGGATGAAAGCACAAAAAGTTCTAAGTAAAGCCGCTGGACTGGGCCGCGCCGAGTGAAACGTAAAACGCGGTGGTAGGCTAAGAATAACGGTTTGCAAGCTTGGTTTTAATCAAGTGTGTTAACCGCGCTTTTAACACGCGCCAATCCGGCTTGTGCGGGGACAGGATGAAGGCGTCAAAACGCTTTAACTCGTTTGCACTTGCGTTATCAACGTGGTGGAGCACGCGGTCAAAAAAGTGTTCGTCGAGGCGGGTGAAATTGAACAAGGAGTTATTGTAAACGCGGAGTTCCTCGAACACCTTGGTTGGCTTGAAATCCAATTGCAGTAAACCCGTTAAATCGTAAAAGTCTTTTCCTTCACTGCGGGAAGTTAACGCGAGTAACTTCATGGCGACGAGGGTTTCCAACTCGTAGGTTGGGATTGACAGCGAGGCGACGGGCAACCCATAAGAATTCAGGAAAGACCTTGTCTTGCACAAAACTATTTTGCTTCCCGGCTCTTTCAACGACAAGCTTAAGTCAAGGTTGATTACGTCGTCCTCCACCCCCTCTTCTTCAACCGAATAATGCAGGGGGAAGCGATGAAACGCCTTAAAAAGACGGCGTGACTTGCCCGGTTTTACGCCCGACAATTGTTTCACGAGACCTGTTGCTTGTTTAAGGGAAGCGTTGAATAAATGCAAATCCAAGTCCTCGGAGAAGCGGGAATTACCCAAGTAAACCTTGTTTATTGCCGTGCCCCCAAACAACGCGTAGTTGGCGCCGTTGGTTAGGCAAACGTGGTTCCACTCACCCAACACCTCATTTAATTTAAGTTCCTTGCAAGCAAAATCACGGGTTAACCCGGTTGCAAACAATATTTTTTCGTTTATTAACACTTCAAACCACTTCCTTGTTCACCAGCACCCGCCACACACCATTGAATCTCCCCCGGCGCCTAAGGAATGGCTCAAGAATGCAAACGGTGCGCGAATCGGAAACGCTTTTCTTTAAGCGCTTTAAGAATGCGGCGGGCGGCTTCAATTCCCCTTGCATTGAGTCCACTATGAATCCAACGCGTTGTTTTAACGCGTTGGAAGCAAAATCATTCAGATAACCCTCAAACTCCATCCAATCGGCGGCAGACAATTTGGAAGACTCCAACGCTTCAACCACCCCCGTTAAACCCCCGCAAAACCCGGGATGCAAAAAACAATCAAACAAGGTTTTGGGAATAGTGGAAACCGCTACGCCGTTAATCGTTTTAAAACCGATGCATTTGCGTCCCAACGCGATTACGCGATAATTCCTCCCACCGAATTCCCGGGCACGCGACTTGTTGAAACACGCAACGAAAACCGTGCCAGGCTTCTCGGTTATTAAGTGATGGAATGATAAAGCCGACGCAAAGGCGAGGTACGCGCCCCTGCCTGCAAGCGCCAACCCGAACTTGTAATCAAAGAACGCGTCGGTTTTTCTTCCCACGTAATACGCGCCGTTCCTGGCCTTGACGAGCTTGCCTTTGTCAACCAGGCGGCTTAACAACGAACTCACGCGAGTGCGAGGAAAACGCTTGCCGAAAACGCGGTTAACCTCAAGCGAGGAAATCAATTCGCCGCTCGGCAAAACATCGCAAACCTCTTGCTCATCAGGCGTCAAATAAACAAAGCCACCAACCATGACACTAAACAATACACGAACACAAATAAATACTTTACTATAACTGCGTTTATTTACAAATAATTATGAAATAAGTAATAAATAATAAAGAACGCTCAAAACCGTTAAATACTTGATTGACTCGGATAAAGGGGTATATGGAGCCGACTACTTTCACTTTGCTTGGCGCGGGCGTGCTCGCCTTTGACGCTTACGCCTACTACAAGTACAAGCACGCGCGCGACGTGGCCGAGGACCGCGGGGACGGGTTAAACGTTTTAGAGGGAATCCGCGAAAAGGTTTTTCCCGCCGCCGAGGAAGGGGACGTTGTCGGAGATGAAGCCGTTGAATTCGAGGAACCCGAACAAGTCACCCTCCACCAATTCCAGCCCTCGGTGCAGGACCAACTCGTTCAAATGGCGCAAAGCCAGCAAATGTTGTTGGACGAAGTAAAGGCGTTGCGCAACGAAGTCAGGAAGTTGAAGTCAAGGAAGTGAAACGCCTTCCTCAACTGCTTGGCGAACGATTCCAATCTCGGTTTTTTTCTTGTTGAATTCGGTTGGGGTATAACACAGATAGTCCGCGGAGTAAAAACCAGTTGCATTCGTTGCTTGCAGCTGCCGGTCCGGGAATTTGACGCCTTCAAACGCCTTGGAAACGATGATGAAGTCATAGTCGCTGTGCTTCAGGTAATCGCCGCGGGCGCGGGAACCGAATAAAAGGATTTTTTCGGCGTTCAAGTGCTTCCTTAGTTTTCGCGCGATTTTCCTTGCCTTGTCGTCCATTTCTTCACCCACTTCCAAACGGTTTCCAGGTTGTCAAGCTTTCTTTTGGCGATTGTTTCATCATAGGCGTCCGCCGGCACGCCGTTTGCCGCGTCTGGGTAACGCGCGACCGCGTAGTCCGCATTCAAATCCACTAACGCAGTCAAAACCTGTTTGGGCGCCTTCGCGGCGCGACCAAATTCTATTATGCCGTGACCATCAGGGTAAACGCGTTTCTCCTCTATAATCATTGCCTTCAAGGCTTTTTCAGCGCTTTGCTGGCAGAAGAACGCGACCACGTACCAGCGACCCTGACCAAAATTTATTTTAGCGGTTTTAAGGTCCTCCTTTGCCTGCTTCAACCAGTTCAAGGATTCGGGTCGCATTTAAGGATATAAGGAATGATTGGTTTTAAAGCAAGTGCAACGCGCGTAAAACATTAAAAACCGTTCTCCCATAACTGTTTAATGGAAGCACTTGTTCTCAGCCAAAAACCCGCTCGTGAGGAGAGAACCCTCTTGTTCTTCAAGCCCGACCTCGCGGAAAGCGGACGCGAACCCGAAGCAGAAAAGGATTTGTTGAAACGTTTGAAAGCGCTTGGCTTGCGCGTCGTGAAAAAAGCGAAGGCAAAACCGTCCCGCAAAACAATTGAAGAGCATTACGCCGAGCACGTTGGAAAATTGTTTTACCCCGAACTGGTGAACTCTGTTTCGGAACACGAAATCGCGTTGTTCGTGGTGGAAGGCACGGACGCAGTTAAAAAGTGCCGCAAAATGATGGGCGCCACGGACCCCGCGAAAGCCGCTCCCAACTCTTTCAGGGCGAGGTGGGCAACGGATAAGACGAGGAACGCAATTCACGGCTCGGCAAGCGTTGAAGACGCCGAACGCGAATTAAGGATTTGGGCGCCTTATCTCCTGGGGAAGAGAAAATGATTCTGGACAAGGACTCGCTGGCGGAGAGAATCGTCTCCCAAAAAATCGTGGAGGAGTTAAAGGACGCGAAACACCAACTCCAACCCGCCAGCATTGACTTGACTCTGGAAAAAGCGCATTCATTCAAGAACGCGGGCTCAATTGACTTTGATAACGCCGAGCGGGTCATCAGCGAAACCGCGGAAATCCCTTTTGAAGGGGGGTGGGTTCGCCTGGAAAAAGGCGCTTACAAGGTTCGGTTTGCCGAAGCCGTGCGCGTCCCGGGTGACCTCGCCGCAATAACGTTCGCGCGCTCTTCCCTGGCGCGGTGCGGGTGCGACTTGTACAACGGGTGGTGGGACCCGGGCTACCACGGCAAGGGCGAGGGCCTCCTAGTAGTGCACAACCCGCACGGCGTGCGCCTCAAGAAGGGCGCGAAAATAGCGCAACTCGTATTCGTTTCCCTGCACAAGGAGGCAAGCGAGTTATACAAAGGAATGCATAAGGGTGAGAATTTGTGAGGGAAGCGCTATCCTACGACGACGTTCTCCTCGTGCCACAACGCTCCAATGCCTCGCGGCGCAAGGCAGACCTGGCAACGATGTTCACCAAAAAAATCGCGTTAAAAATCCCTTTTTGCAGTGCCGCCATGGACACCGTAACCGAGAAGGGGATGGCAATTGCAATTGCTGAAGCCGGCGGAATAGGCGTAATCCACCGCAACCTCTCCGCTGAAGAACAGGCGGGAATGGTTGCAAAAGTAAAAAGCATTCAAGGCGGAGGGGACGCGTGCGTTGACTCGGCGGGAATGCTGCGCGTCGCGACCGCAATTGGAACCAACGATTTGGAGCGCGTCAAGGCATTACAAGAAGCAGGCGTGGACGCGGTGGTAATCGACCGCGCGCACGGCCACCACGAAAGCGTTTTGACGGCGGTCAAGGAAATCAAAGCCGCGTTCCCGGGTTTGCAGGTCGTTGCCGGAAACGTGGTAACGGAGGAGGGCGCGCGCGACCTCGTTGAGGCGGGAGTTGACGCCGTCAAGGTCGGCGTAGGCCCGGGCGCGATTTGCACCACGCGCGTCGTAACCGGTTTTGGGGTTCCCCAGTTAACCGCAATAATGGATGCCGTAAGGGGGGCGGGCGGCGTGCCCGTAATCGCGGACGGCGGCGTGAAATACTCGGGTGACGCAGCAAAGGCGTTGGCCGCCGGAGCTTCAAGCGTAATGATGGGTTCAATGTTCGCGGGAACGGACGAGGCGCCCGGCGAAGTCGTGGAAATTGACGGCAAGCAATTCAAGAATTACCGCGGCATGGGTTCCACGGCCGCAATGGAGAAGGGGTCCAAGTCGCGTTACGGCCAGGAAGGCGTTGCAGGCAGGGAACTCGTAGCCGAAGGGGTTGAGGGAAGCGTGGAATGTAAGGGAAGCGTGAAAAGCGTGTTACACCAGTTGGCGGGCGGCGTGAAAAGCGCGCTCGCTTACGGCGGAGCCGAAAACCTGGTTCAATTCCGTGAAAAAGCGGTTTTCGTGAGGATAACGGGGAGCGGTCACAAGGAAAGCCACCCCCACTCGCTTTACAACATCAAGGAGGAAGCCAACTACCGCGTTTTTTAATTGGCGGGCAGTAATAAATGCGGAATGGGTTACCTGGACTCGTTAGTGGACCAAGCCAAACAAGTCAAGACCGAGGACGAGGGCGCAGTCTCCGAAGCAAAAAAAGAGTTGGTGGAGGAATACGAGGGCGCCAAGATTTACCGGTTCAGCGGAGACCCCGTGCTCCACTACGAAGTGCATTCACCGCACTTTCGCGGAGCCGAAAAAAAAGTCATCAAGTCCTTGATGAACATCGCCATAGGCGTGCTCCCGCCCATACGCGACCTGACCCAAAAGGAAAAGGAGAAGCGTTACTTCAAGGAAATCCGCAAGATAATTGACGAAACCCCTGAACTGAACCTGCCCGAAAACTCCAAGGACTTCTACGCGAAAAGCGTGGTCCGCGAAATGATCGGGTACGGCATCATTGACCCCTTGACGCGGGACGATCAACTCGAAGAAATAATGGTTAACGGCCCCAACAAAGACGTGTACGTCTACCACCGCAAGTACGGGTCAATGAAGACCAACGTGGTGTTTTACGAGGACGAAGACATTCGCGACGTCATCGACCGAATCGCGCGCAACATAGGCAGGAGAATAGACACGCAAGTGCCGATTCTGGACGCCCGCCTGCCGGACGGGACCCGCGTCAACGCAACCCTCCCCCCAATCAGCTTGGACGGCGCAACTCTCACCCTCCGCAAGTTCCGCCAGGACCCGATGAGCGTCGTGGACCTCGTCAAAGTGGGCACGATGGACTTGGAAGTGGCTGCGTTCCTGTGGCTTGCCACGGACGGCCTCGGCGTCAAACCCGCGAACACCCTGATTTCGGGCGGGACCGCGTCCGGCAAGACAACCACGCTCAACGTTTTGTGCTCCTTCATCCCCAACCGCGAACGCGTGCTCTCAATAGAAGACACCGCGGAATTAAATTTGCCGTTGGAGCACTGGCTGCGCTTCGAGGTCCGGCCCCCAAGCATGGAAGGCACCGGCGAAATCAACATGAACGACTTGGTGAAAAACGCGTTGCGCATGCGCCCCGACCGCATCATCGTGGGCGAAATCCGCGGCGCCGAGGGTTACACCATGTTCGCCGCCATGAACACCGGGCACTCAGGCAGTTTGGGAACCGTGCACGCCAACTCCGCAAGGGAAACCCTCATCCGCCTCTTGTCTCCCCCCATCAGCGTGCCCGACATCATGCTCACGGCCCTCAACCTCATCCTCATGCAGAACCGCATTTACGACCGCCGCAAGGGCTCCATCCGCCGCATCACGGAACTCGCTGAAATCATTCCCACGAAGGAAGGCAAAGCCGACCTCCAAATCCTTTACTCATGGGACCCCGTAAAAGACGAACTCATTAAAACGGGCAGGGAAAGCGTTTACCTCTCAATCCTGAAACACTTCACCGGCATGACCGACGAAGAAATCAATGCCGAGCTCTCAGCGCGCAAAGCCGTGCTCGAAAAACTCGTTAAAAACAACGTGCGAAAACTGGATGACGTCTGCTTCATAACCCATAAATACTTGGTGGAGAAAAAAA
>DALH01000048.1:28598-41465 GCA_002499405.1 Candidatus Micrarchaeota archaeon UBA95
AGCAGCGTGCGCGCCGTGGCCGAGGACGCAATAAAAACCGGCACCAAACTGCTGGACGTGGCGAACGAGATTGAACAGGAAACCGAGAACGCGGGTGCGGCGCTCGCATTCCCCGCCAACCTCTCCATAAACGACGTTGCCGCGCACTACTCGCCGGCGCCCGACGAGGAAACCGCGTTCACTGAAAACGACTTGGTGAAAGTGGATTTCGGGGTGCACGTCAACGGCTGCATAATAGACCAGGCGTTCACCGTTGACCTCACCGGCGAAAACAACAAGCTCGTGGAAGCAAGCGAGAAAGCCCTGGAAAACGCGGTTGCAACAATGAAGCCCGGCGCATTGAACGGCGAAATCGGGCGCATAATACAGGAAACAATTGAGGGTTACGGCTTCAAGCCAATAGAAAACCTGTCCGGCCACCGCATGGAACCCTTTCTCCTGCACGCCGGGGAAAACATTCCGAACACGGCTGGCGGCGACTACGAGTTAAAGGAGGGAGACGTGTTCGCAGTTGAACCGTTCGCCACCACGGGCGCGGGCCGCGTGGAGGAACGAATGACCAACAAAACGCAAATCTATTCCCTGGTCAACCCCAAACCCGTGCGCCTGCCGCAAAGCCGCGCCCTCCTCAACTGGGCCGTGGAGGAACGCCAGTCACTGCCGTTCTCCAAGCGCGCGGTCTACCCGTCCGTAATCAACAGCAAGCCGTCGCTGGAACTCGCCTTGCACGACTTGTTGCGCCAGAAAATCCTGCGCGACTACCCGCCCCTCGTGGAAATAAACAATGGGCTCGTGTCCCAAGCCGAGACCACGGCGATAATAGAGTCCAACGGAGCAAAACAATTAACCTAATAAACAATGAAAATTTTTTTATAGTGAGGATTTGACGGGAATGGCCAAAAAAACAATGGAAGAAATTGAGGAACCCGCGATGTTCAAGCAGTCCGCGGCAAAGGAAATCAGGATAACCATTCCCGCAATCGAGTTGAGTTTCGACCAGCGCTTCCGCAAAAAAGCGCCCCTCCTCGCCATACTCCTCGTAATCTACTTGTTTTCCTGCATAGTGTTCGACAAGGCGAACTTCCGCGTAATGGACCTGCTGGACTTCACGCGCATCGCGGACGCACCCTACAAACTCGTAAGCTTGTCCTCCCTCCTCTTCATCGCCTTGTACTCGCTCCTCCTCGCGTTCACCATGTTTTACGCCAAGGGACTCAACAAGGTCATGGCGTTGATTGCCTTGCCGGTGACGCTCCTCCCCGCATTCGCGTTGAGCTTCTTCATGCCCGCCATGCTCCTACCCTTCCTCGGCCTCTCCTTCGGCGTAGCCGTGACCGCGTTCCTCGCCTCACGCGAACGCGTCATCGACTGGAAGGCGGCCTGGAAAATCACGCGCCGCGTCATGACCCTCCTCCTAATCGGCGCGGTCCTGACGTCCTACCTGAAAGTGGCCGCCGCCCCCCAGGAATACACGCACATACTGCTCACGAGCACGGAAGTCAAGCTCAGGGAGTCACCCCAATTCCAAACCCTGTTCCAAGGCAGTTCAAGCAACCCCATCACCGAGGGCTTAATCAACCAAATCGTTTCCGACGACGCCATAAACAAGACGCTAAGCGAAGACAAACTCAAGGAAATAATGGGGGCGAGCACGGAATTCAACGCCTTGCCAGAATCAACGCAAAACGCGATGATAACCCAAATCAGGCCCAAAGCCCAGACCGTTGTCAAAAACGAGTTGAAGCAACTCGCCACGCAGGAAGCACAAGGCGTCTCCGACCTCAGCGCCCAGCCCACCGGCATGCTGGAATACTATTTTGAGGCGTCGGGCTTTGACAAACCCCTTACCCAGTGGCTGCCCTACGCAATCATTCCCCTCGTCTGGCTAATTGCCTCCGCCTACCTCTTCATAATCCGCGGCACGACCACCGTCATCTGGTTCGCCTTAAGCAAACTATAGAGGAAATAAGCAAATAAAGGTCTCTCCTCACCAGGAACATAGCAAATAAATAGGTACTCAATCCTAAAAAAAACAATTAAAAAAAGGAGAATAAAACTAATGGAAAGAACAGAACCGAAGCAAAAAGAAAGGATTCTTGTATACGTGCACGGCCCTTCCGGGTCGGGTAAGGGAACGCTGTTGTCTCCTTTATCCGGCTACTTCAAGGCAGACCGGACCGTCCTAGGCTGGAAAAAACACGGTAGCGCGCTTGACTACTTCAATCATTTGATGCAAATAGGTTACGTGGAAAAAGGCGAGAAACTGCCGGACATCTTTACAAAGGTGCCGGAAACCCCGGAAGAACACGAAGCATACAAAAACGCGTTCATAACCCCTCAAAACATGAAACTAATGATTGAAGGTTATAACAAAGTAGAACTGCAGGGAAACCTTCCAAAAATCCGTGAATTACTGGAAAAGTACGACACCATCATCCTCGAACCCATCCGTCACAAGGGGCAACTGGACCTAATAAGAAGGGAATTGGAAAAACGCGGCATGGTGAAAGTCCTCTCCCTGAAAATATCTGCGACCAACACCAAGGACCGGGTGGAAAACAGAAAAAAGAACGAAGCGGAAGCCAAGGGGTCCGCACTAGAAATCCGGAATAAAAAAGACGAGGTGCTATTCGCGACGTTGCGGGGAGTGCCTTGGGACATCATAGTGGAAAACAACGAAACGGTATCGGAGGAAGAAATCCCAAAGATGCAGGAAGCCTTCAAAAGAATACTGGAACACGCCATTGATGCCTATCGCAGGGAAGGAAAAGTGGGCAGCACCTACAAACTCACGAGAGAAGGACCCAAGAGGGTCAAAGAAAAAGGCGGCAGCGAACCCATCTAACCAACAAAATTTAAATCAAGCCAACCATCTAATTACCAGCGGGCCCGTAGCTCAGCTTGGATAGAGCGACTGGTTCCGAGCCCAGTAACCGGGAACGGAAGTCGAAGCTTCGGTCCAAACTGGGGGAGACACCAGTAGGCCGCGGGTTCGAAACAATCTTTTTTTCTTTCGGTGAAAGAAAAAAACATTGATGAAAAAAAGAAAGCAAGAATCCCGTCGGGCCCGCTCAATCTTTTTCTTTCTTTGCGGAAAGAAAAACATTGATGAAAAAGAAAGACGCAATAAACTTTGATGAAAGAAAGAAAACCTTTGATGGGAAAGAAGAAAAAACATTCACGAAAAAGAAAGACGCAATAAACTTTAATGGGAAAGAAGAAAAAACGTTTACTGAAAAAGAAAGACGCACAATGAAAAGTGTTTTATCCCAAAGAAAAAAATTCTAGTCATGCTGTTCGCATTCGCCATTCCCCTCGCTGCATTCCTCGCCGCTTACCATCTGGTCGCGCGCTCCAACGCGTTCCAGGAGGAATGGCTGCGCGTCGCGGCCGCGGTACCGCTCGCCCTCGCCTCGTCGGGGCTCGTGCTGCTCGCTTTTTCTTGGGCGGCCGGCTCGATTTCCTTCGCCGCCAAAAGCATTACGCTGCTATTGTTCGCCTTCCTTGCCGCCTTGCTGATGAAAAAAGAAGTGACGCCGTTGAAAAACGATTGGAAGGCGTTCGCAGTAGTTGCCGCGGGCGCGCTCCTCTTCCTCGCAATAAACCATTACGGCTACCTTTTTTACGAGGGGGGCTCCTACAACAGCATCCTGAACGTGTGGGGCGACGGGCCCTTCCACTACGGGATAATCAACTCCTTTGCGCTCGCCGACAACTTTCCGCCCGAGTACCCCATGCTCGCCGGACAAGAAATGGGTTACCCCTTCCTCAACGATTTTTACAGCGCATTCCTCGTCACCGAAGGCATCGGGCTCCGCGAATCAATAATAATTCCAAACGTCTTGCTTGGGTTCTCCCTGCTCGCGTTGTGCTATTTGTTCACCAAACGGGTCACGGGAAGCCGGGCCGCGGCATTACTCGTCTTGTTGTTGTTCTTCGTGAACGGCAACGCGGGGCTGTTCCAATTCAACGGCGCGCTTGACAAGGACTACTCGCACCTGGAGGACAACGGGTTGTGGTTCATGAACCTCACCTACGCGCTCTTCCTGCCGCAGCGCTCGCTTTTGCTTGGTTACGCCTTGTTCTTCCTCGCACTGATTCTGATTGAGCGCGGCGGAAAAGGAAACCTCTTCCTTGCCGGGACTGCGGCGGGTTTGATGCCGCTCGCGCACGGCCACTCATGCATCGCGCTCGCAGTTGTTGGCGGCTGGATGCTATTGAAAAAAAAGGGCAAGCAATTCTTTTTTGCGCCCGCCGCCCTGCTGGCAGCGCCGCAACTCGCCTGGGTTCTCTCCCAAGCCGCTTCGGTGTTCTCGGGCTTCCGCTTCTGGTGGCTTGAACTCCTTCGCGAAATGAGCGTTGCCGGAGTGCTCGCGTTCTGGGCCGCAAACTGGTGGGTGGTCGGCCTCGTGGGCGCGGGCGCGCTGTTCACCGAAAAAAAGTTGAGGCGATTCGCCGTGCCCTTCATCGCCTTGTTCGTGCTCGCCAACGTTTTCCGGTTCCAGCCGTGGGACTGGGACAACATCAAAATCCTTTCTTACGCATTCTACGGGTTCGCAGTGCTCGCCTCCATTACCCTCGTCAAACTCGCTTCCCGGGGGGGCTGGCGCAAGGCAGTTGCGGCGCTCGCAGTCCTCCTAGCAGTTGGCTCGGGAGTCCTCACCTTCGCGTGGATGCTCGGCGGGCAAAACGCGCATTACGCGGTGTTCGACGAATCCGATTTGGGGTTCGCCGAATGGGTTAAAACCACGCCCAAGGACGCGGTGTTCCTGACCGGCTCCTCGCCGCAAAGCGTTCCCTCGGCCCTCGGCGGCCGCGCCTCCTACCTCGGGTTCACGGGCTGGGTTTGGAGCCACGGCCTGGATTACGCGGAACGCGAGGCAACCCAAAAAAGGGTTTACGCGACGGGCAACTGCGCGCTTGCAAAGGAGAATGGAATCAACTTCGTCGTGGTTGGAAACCGCGAGTCGCACCTGGAAGTCAATGAAAGCGTTTTCGCTTCGTGGGAAAAAGTTTTTGACAACGGAAGGCAGCGCGTGTACCAATGTTAAAAAGTTGGGAAAACCAATCATTGCTCATGAAGAAAGCAATTTTGCTGGTTGCCGTATTGTTGCTGGGCACCCTTGAAACCAACGTTGAACTCGGCGTAGGCCAAAGGGTTTCACTCGGCAATTACGCTGTTGAACTCGTGGACTTGAGCGGTTCCACTGCCGCCTTCGCTTTTTTCGAGGGCAACGAAAAAATTTCGGGTTTTGAGGTTGTTGAAACCGGTGACACGATTCGAGTTCGCGGGTTTTACCTGACGCTGGAAGGCGTTGCCGGCGGCAAGGCAACCGTAAAGTTGTCGGACCAGGCGCCGGCCGGGGTTTTCAGGGAAGAGGAAGCCCTGGAATTCTTTGAAGAGCATTATTCGGAGTACGGCGAGCCCCTCGCCACCCAAGCGTGGTTCAACCGCCGCGACGCCGTAGTTGTTTACGCTCACGCAGAGGAAACGCTTCCCGCCGTGAACGCGTCAATCAACGGCGAACTCGTTGAACTGCCGGCAACAACAATCGTGCGGGCGGCCGCAACGTTTTTTGACGCGGAAACCGGGGAAGTCTTGGCCGAGTACGCGGTGAACTGAGTTGTACGAAAAACTTGAAGACAAGTATTACGACTTCCTGGACTGGCTGCAGAAAAGAATCCCCGTTTACGAAAAAATCATTTACCCCCTGGAGAAACGCGGCATTCCCTCACTCCCCTTCCTCTTGCTCGCCTTCTTCGCGGCGGGCGCGCTGCTGGGCTACGGTTTTTACGCGGCGTTCACGCACCAAAACGCTTTAACGGTGCAGGTGCTGGACGCCGGGAACCAGGCAATAAGCGGCGCGCAAGTAAGGCTGTTCATTGACTCCAAACTAATTGAAACAAATTACACGAACGATAACGGGTTGCTTTTCGTCAAAGCGCGCCTCGGCAAGAAAAACGAGTTGGTAATCCAAAAAGAGGGGTTCCTGCAGGCGAAGCGCGTGATTGAAGGGGGAAACGGGGAAATGACGGTTTACTTGAACGCCTTGACTCCGCCGCCCGCGGTCCTCCCCGAGAAACAATTTGACTACTTCATCGCCTCCAACAGAACTGCTTTACAAGAAAAATACGGGGTTGAATACGCCGGCGAAGTCGTTGAACTCATGGAGGAACTAGCCGAAATCGTTTGCGCT
This sequence comes from Candidatus Micrarchaeota archaeon UBA95, assembly GCA_002499405.1. Classification (GTDB taxonomy): domain Archaea; phylum Micrarchaeota; class Micrarchaeia; order Norongarragalinales; family Norongarragalinaceae; genus UBA95. The sequence continues at coordinate 34,796 of DALH01000048.1, forward strand.
GAAGGCATCAAGACGCGCACGGTTTTTGAAGGCGATGACTTGCGCGCGCTCGTGAACGAGCACGCGCCCCGCTACCTCCTCCTCGTTGGCGGCCCGCGCATAATGCCTTTTTACGAGGTTGAAAACCCGTTAAAGGAGATGCCGGGAATGGCTTTGATGGCAATCCTGGACCCGGTCGTGCCAACGGACAACGATTACGGGGTTTTGGACGCCGCTGATTACGCGGGCTGCCGCGAATGCTTTCCCGACGTTGCAGTGGGCCGCCTGCCAGACGGCTTTGAGGAAAAAAGCGATTCGCGCCTCCTAATTGAATTGCTGGAGAACACGATTGCCGCGCACGCGGAAACAACGGAGGCAAGGGTTTCTACAATCGTGTCCGAAGATTCTTACGGCTCCCACCTCCGCGAAGGAGTGTTCGCCGAAATGAATAACGAGTTGTGGGAGTCGCCGCCCGAATTCGCGTGGGACTACGTGAAAGGAGTGGAAGGCGATTTTGAGGGGCTCATGAAATTCGTTTCCGAGCCTCCCCTCCTCTTTCTTTCCCTGCACGGCAACGCGCCCCCCCAAAACCAGTTGTATACTTCAAGCGGCGAATCCGGGAGTTACCTGGTTTTCAGCACGGCCCTGCCCTTGAGCGGGAAATACAACGCCAGAATAATAGTGTCGGACGCGTGTTACGGGGCAAACATTTACCGCAAGGAGTCGGACAGCATTCCCCTCCACTTCCTTGAAAACGGCGCCGTTGCCTTCGTTGGCGCGACTACGAGCGCGCTCGCCAACAAGCGCGTGAGCCGCCTTGACTTGATTGAGGAAGAAATCCTGAACCTGGGTTGCGCCACGGCGCTCACCTACCGCGTTTGGCAGGGCGTCAAGAACGGGGAGCGAATCGGCGACGCGTTCCTGGAGGCAAAGCAATTAATGGACGCCTTCAACCCGGCGGACCAGCTCACGGCACTCCAATTCGTGTTGTACGGCGACCCCACCCTCACCGTTTTAAACAAGTAAACGCAAAGACTTTTGAGGTGACTTCGCAATGAAGAACAACATGATTTTGTTCGCGCTCGCCGGACTAGTAATCGGCGGCGCACTCGGCTACTGGTACGGCACCCAACAAGCCGAGGACGAATACCTGGAAAAATTAGTTCTCAGCGACTTCCTGATTCGGTGTTACGGGGAGGGACCCCAATTCCTGGCGATGGAAGACGATTACGATTATGAGTGCAGTGGCCAAAGCCCGCTCGGCAGGGAGGACTCTATAATGGTCTTGTGCACCCCGAAAGCCCTTGAAAAAAAGAAGTGATTAAAAAAAGCGATTATCGGTGAGGTGATGGAATGAAGGTAAACCAATCAATGCTCTTGTTCGCGCTCGTCGGACTCGTAGTCGGCGGTGCAGCCGGGTATTGGTACGGCGTCGAAAGCACGAAGGATAGTTCGCTCGAATACTTGGCGAAGGGATGCAATTGTTATCCCCCCTGCCCGCTGGGCGACGGATGCGCGGAATGCATAATCGGCTGCATTGAAGGCGGCGGTTCGCCCATGGTTTCGGCCATGAAGGCACCGCCCGAAGGATTCTTTGGAACTCAACCCGGCGCGGTAGGAAAATAACCCGCGTATTCCCCCTTTTTTAATTCTTTTCTTTTAAATTGGTTCAATGAAAAAATTGTTGGTCGCAGCGTTGCTGGCGGCCGCTTTACTTTTGTTATTGCCTGCGGCGGGCGTGGACGCAAAAACGCGTGCAAATCTTTTCCTCGCTTCAAAACAGTCGGCCCAAAATTTTTTCGATGACGACTACTTGAAGTGCAGGTCCGGCGTGGGCCTTCCCTGCACTCCTGAAAACTCGTTGATGTTGAGGGCGCGCCGACTCGACGTATCGCTCGCGTTGTCGTTTCTGCAAAAGGAAGCCGGCCCGAATCCCTGGCTCGCGAACGCATTCAAACGCGCTGGAAACGAGTTGTCGGCCACGGCAACCGCATGGGCGGCACTACCGATAGGTTATTGCTATTTGGATGGAACAAGGTTCTCGCCTGCCGAACTCGACTTGTATTGCCTGGTCGCAAAAGAAACGGGAAACAAGGAGATGACGAAGAAGGTTTCCGCCGACCTGAAGGAATACGGGTGGGCTTCGCCGGAGTCGGCGGATGCGTTCCGAAAGCCCATGGACGAGTCGTGGTGCATCCGCTTGCTTGCCGCAAACAATTATCCCGTCGAAGTCGTGGAATTCCAGGCGCGGCGCAACCTCGACGAAGTAAAAACGTTCCTTGAGTTACCAGATTCGTCAGGGGTCAGCGAATCGCGCAAGACCGGGTTACTGGCGCATTGGCTGTTGTTGGACGAAGAACTCCGCGAACTCGGTTACGCTACCGACGAGGAAGAAAACGCGTGGGCGCGCGAAAAAATCAAGGAGTTGACGCTCTCTCTGGAATCAAACCCGGAAACGGATTGCGTGGCGCTGCTGGCACTGGCACGCAACGGCGAAGCGCCGGACTGGCTCGTTAAACGCGTGCTCGAACAGCAGGACGCGGACGGCGCTTGGCGGCTCGACAAAAACGTTTACGCGATTACGACGATTACTTGCTTGAGGGCTCTGAATGCAGTTGAGATGGCTGGTTGAAACCTCGTTGTTATCATACGCCTTTGTTTACGGCACGATTACGACCCGATTAACGGCAATCGCATTGGTGCTTGCAGTTGAATACTTTTCGGGCAGGAAAAAGGCCTCCGATTACGGGTTCGCACTGCCCAAGAACTGGAAACCGGTTTACGCCGTCCTGGCGGCATTCTTTGCAATCGCACTCATTGAAAGAATCGTTTTCCCGTGGATGGCGGACTGGTACCGCATCAACATGCTTGTCAACGGCTTGGAATACGCGTTGTTGACCGCGCCGTTATTCGTGTTGCTAGAAGAATTGTTCATGCATTCGGCAATTCAAAGCGGGGCACAGAAAGCTTTCAGCAAGAAAGCGGGCGTCCTCCTCGCAACCGCGGTGTTTTCGTTGATTCATTTGGGCTGGCTGGCGCGCGGCTTGGAGGCGGGACTAGTCGTTGTGGTAGCCGTCACGGCCATGGGCTATTTCAAGGCGCGCTTGTACGCGCGAACGAACAGCGTTTTCGCCACTTACGCGGCTCACCTAGCGTTCAACTGGTTGGCCTTCCTTCAGATGGCAACGCCGTGGCCCCTTGAAGCCGTCTTGTGGGCGGGCTACGCGTTGTTTGCGGTTTACGCCTTGTACCGTTCCCAACCCTACAAAACTCTTTTTATTTGAATAAACCAATGATTAATCGGTGAAAAACCGATGAAGGAAAGATTGTTGTTGTTTTTGGCGGGCGCGCTCTTGTTAGGCGTGGCCGCGGGTTATTGGTTTGGCGGGTCGCAGGCTGAAAGCGATTACGCCGTGAAGTTGAGCGAATGCGGCGAAAAACTCTCCGAACTTGAGGGCCAAGTTGACTACCTCCAAAAGGGACCGGGCATGGCCCTGCCGAGCACGCCCACGAGTTGCCCGCCGGGTTGCGGCCCGGAACAATGGATTACCGCCGTCAACCTCCGCTTTGACGAATACGAGGAAGGCAAGGAATTGGAGAGCCGCAGCCAGTGCGACACGCCTTGCGACGGACATTTCTGCTGCGTTTCAACCGAGGAGAATACCAAGTATTATGAGTGGGGTTATCACGGCACCAATTTGGGCGCCCCAAACCCGTGGTACGGCGGAAACGTGCGCGTCGTAAGCGCGCCGCAAGTTTCGGGTATCGCCAAGGGGGTTGACCGCGGAATAAGCGAGTCAACGAACAACGTGTTGTTTTTCAGCGCGCACCACTCGGACAGGCCGGTCGACAGCCAAAACCAAGGCGGCAACAGGGTAATCCGTTATTTTGGGCAGAGGTTGAAGAACGTTGAAATAGATTTTGACTTCATGGTTCCCAGCGACTACGAAAACGAAAACGAAGAATTATGTCTAGTACGCGGCCCTTACGAAGAATACGGGTATTTCAATGGATCGCAAAACGGCACGTTCTGGTATGACGCAACAGAAGTTGCTAAATCACAATGCAAAGAAAATAACGAAGAAGACCGTGTTTTGGACGCTAAATACGCTAAATGTGTTTTGGACGCTAAATGGGTGCAGTGGATGGTTTGCGTGTCCTCTAACCAGCAATTGATGTTGTTCGGCGAGGATTGGAACGGTAACATGATTCCTTCTTCTGAGTCAGAAGACCGCTATAATGTTTGGCACCAAAACGGCGTCCGCTTAAACATTCACGCCAACAGGCACGCGGTCCAACCCAACACGATTTGGAGTTACGGCGGCAATGGCACAATAAAGCTCGCGAACTACCAGCCCGACAAGTGGTACCACGCAACAATAACCGTTGACTCCGAAAAAGAAGAGTACACGGTTTCCATAAGCGGCGAGACAAGCGCGAGCCTACCTTACAACGTGAACCCCGAGGACGGCAACATCGACGAAATCAGCCAAATCGTCGTAGGCGCCCTGGGAAGCGACCAGGAAAACGACGCGGACTTGTACTTCGACAACTTCGTGGTGCGCGGAAAATGCTACGACAAGCCGTAAACCCAACCCCCTTTTATTTTTCAATTCCCTTGTTTTTTCGTGAAAGGTTACCTCGCCTTGACTGCTGTCCTGGTCTTCGCGGTTTTCGCAGTTGCCGGCGGCTTGGCAATCGGGCGCGAGTGGGGGAGGACTGAGGCGCGCAGCGAAGCAGCTTTCACTGTTGGCGGAGCCGCTTCAACCATTCTGGACGCTTACTACGACGAAGCCGAACTGGAACGCGCCGGAATATTATTGAAGGGCAACTGCGGCTTGTGCCGGATTGTCGCGTCCGCGTTGAATGATGAAGCATTATCTCTTGACGGGGCGCAGTTAACTGAATTGTTTTCCGCGCTGGGCTGCGAAAACGTTTTGGTGCGCGCCGAAGCAGTTGTGGGCGGGGAAACGATTTACCGCGTGACTGACTTGGTTTGCTCGGTCAACCACCGCGTGAAAGGCGCGTCCTGATTCTTTCGTCAATTTTTCCGGAGAAGGAGCACGCCTCCTTGAGCGCGAGCGCGGCAACGGGAATCATTGAAACGTGGAGGAACACGATGAAGCGGTCCATGAACACCTGCAAGCCGAACAAGTCGTTCTTGATGCAGAACAATCCAACGAGGAGGGCGGAGAGCGCGAACACGCCGGGCGCCTTCAACTTGTTTTCAAGGGCCTTGTAGGCAAGCAACGCAAAGCCGAGCGCGCCAAGCGCGAGAAGGACGAGCCCCGTCTTGTCGTACAACAACTGCAACGACACGAACGCGCCTTCGTGGTGCTGGAATTGCGCGAGCGCAAACAAATCCAAGTTGCGGACCGCGAAAAAATGCCAGCCAAGATAGGTGAGCGTGCCCGCACCCCACGCCGCAAACCCCGGCATTGACTCCGCAAAAACCCGTTTCCCGGCGAGAAAAGCCCGCGCAACTTCAAGGGCGCCGAAAGCAAAGGCGCACCCCACGAAGAACACTCCCGCCTCTTGGTGGGCGAGCACTATGAGGAACGCGGACAGGACCGAGGCGCGCAAGTCCTTTTTGGCGAGGAAGTAGAACCCAATTGGCAGCAACGCCAACCCAAGGCCTTGGGGCAGGGGCCGCACCGTGTAAATGAGGAGTTCGGGGGAGAGCGAGGCAAGGAACGCGGAGGCAACGCCCGCCCATTCGCCTGCGAGTTCGCGGCCCAGCAAATAAAAGCCGAGGGGCAACAACAAGGCGTAGAGCACGACGATTAGCCGGCCCACCAAGTCAAATGACAGGCCGGTCAAGGCAACGAGTTCCGCGTAAAGAAAGCGGTATAACGGCACGTAAAGGTTGGGCTGGCCCCCGCCATAAGAATAATCGTTCCACATCGGGTATTCCCCGGTTTCAATTGCGTGGCGCGCGCTGGCAACGTGAATCATGGTGTTGCCGTAGGTCGGCATCACCCACTCGTTGAAAACCATTGAGTGGCCGTAAAGCGAGAGCGCTACTGCGGCGAGCAGAAACGCGAGGGGGAGGCGCTCGTTCATTCAAGCACCTCGTAAATCTTCACGTCCGGATTGGAGTAGGCAAGGCGAAAGTATTGGGGGTCAAACAATTCCTGGTTAACTGAAACCCATTCGTATCCCGGGAAGACCTGGCGTTGGGGTGCCCAAACAAATTTCGCGCCGTATTTTTTCGCGGTTTCCCAGGCCTGTTCCGGCGTTTCCGCTTCGTAAAACGAGTATTGCACGTCGTGCATTCGCTGGACCACGCCGGGTATTATTGCCCAGTCCCCGCCCACCGCGCTCTCGCGCAACGAGTTGCCCATCAAGAACTCGCCGCCAAAGATGTCGTTCACGAACACCGCGCGCGGCGCAGTGTTCTGGCGCACCCACGCCATTGCTTCAAGTTCGCCGGGCAACACTACTGGATTCATCCAGGGAAGTGCCTGGTTCCGCGCGGATTCAAAGTCGGAGTAGGCGAGGCACGCCACCACTAACAGCAGTGCCGCTGGCAGCAAGGCCTTGAACTTCATGCGTGACATTAGCGCGCGACCGTTTTTAATTTGAACGCCGTAAAAGAACGCGTGACAATTTACGACGAAATAGCCCCGCGTTGGGACGAGTTCAAGGCGAAGCCCAGGGACCTCCTCTTGAAACCCGTGCTTGAACTGCT
>DALH01000033.1:0-11974 GCA_002499405.1 Candidatus Micrarchaeota archaeon UBA95
GTCGCCGCGCAAAACCATATTCAATCACAATCCATACAATTACAATTCATTACCCGGCCGGCATTAAAAAAACCGCGGGCAAGGAAGCCGGAACCAAAATTTTTTGGCTCATTCTAGGAGCGCCCTGGGCAGGACTCGAACCTACGACCTACTGATTTCCGTGAAGCCGGAGCCGCCGAAAAAGATTTTTTTTTTCGTGACTTTCGTAACAGTCAGTCGCTCTACCAACTGAGCTACCAGGGCACAACTCAATATTTTGGCTGAACATAATTTATATTGGTTGCGCTTTTTGCGCTTTGTTTTGGGCTTCTTTTTCCCGCTTTTCTCCTACTACTTTTTGAGCGCTTTCCAGGCGACCCACGAGGCGGCGGCAGCTGCGACGACGAGCACTGCGGCAATCGGAACCCAGTCGCCGGAGCCCGGGGTTTCCTCTTGTACCGGGGCTTGCGTGGTGGGAGAAAGCGTTGCCGCGGCCGCCGGGGCAGTTACTTGAATTCGTTTCGTGGGTTCGGGAGTCGGCGTTGGAGTTGCAGGCGTTCCTGGTTCTTCGGTCTGAGTCGGGGTGATGCTCGGCGAAGGCGTTGGGGTCGGCGTTGGCGTGGGTGAAGGCGTGTAACCAGATGAGCCGCCGGCGAGGAGAGTGAGGTAAATGGTTACGGTAGTGTCGGCGGTGATGATTGCCCCGGCGGTGTTTGAGGAGTATCCGGCCAGGGACGCTGTGAAGGTGTGGGGAGTGTAGTTCACCGGGGTTTGCGCGGCGATGTAGGCCGGGGTTATGCGGTATGCGGGGCTCGTGAGCGTGTAAAGTGGAACGCCGTTTTGGCTGGTCGCGGTTACGGTTGCGGCGAGCACGCCGCCAGTCGCTGCGCTCCGGACTGCAACGTTCACGAAGTAGGAGACAGTGACGTTGGAGGTGGCGTCCTCGAAGCCGAGTTTGGTTGCGTCAACGCCCGTGTTGTTGAGGAGCACGTCGTAAGCCGAGTTGTTTGAAAGCGTCTGGTTGGTCAAATACGCGCCGAAAGTGCTGTTCACGACGTAATTGTTGTTGGAGGCGTTGAATTCAACGTGGAACGAGTTGTTGTCAAAAGTCACGCTCGTGAAGTTGTTTCCCGAGGCGTTGTCCACGTAGATGCCGCGGGTGTTGTTGTAGATGCGGTCGTTAAAGATTGAGGCGTTCATGTACGCGTTGTTCGCGGCGTAAGTGAGCCAATAGCCATCCGCGTTAAATGCAAGGTCGTTGTTCACGAAGACGTTGGATTTGCTGGTGTACACGTATGCCCCGGCAACGGAGTTATAGGACAAGTTGTTTGCTTCAAACAGGTTCCCGTCTGAATCCGCGATGATGAAGGCGCCGAAGGAGTTATTCGTGAGGTTGTTGTAAGAGAAATTGTTTGCCGTTGACAGAATCGCGTAAAGTGCCGCGGTGTCCGAAGAGTTGACGTTGTTATACGAGAATTCGCCGAACGTGGAGACGAACCACATCGCGCCCAGCGTGGTGTTCGTGACCGAGTTGTTTTTCATGGTGGTGTTGGTAGCGACGTTGGAGATCATGCCGTAACTGTTGTTGGAGAACGTTGAGTTGTTTATGGAGCAGTTTTCGCTGTAATACGCGGCGGCGCCGGCCCAACTGTCGTTCACCGTGGCGTTGTTGATGCGGCTGTTGTTCGTGAAGTAGAACGCTATGATGTCGCCGTTTGAAATCATTCCGTCGGCGATCGTCACGTTGTTGCATCCGGCGACGATGATGGAGCTCGTGTTTAAGTCGCCTATGACCACGGAGGCGTCGTTGGGGCAGGCGTATTCCGAGACGCCGAAGTGGCGGATTTGCTTGGCGTTAATCGTGTTGTTGCCGTAAGCAAGGTTGGAGAGGAACTCGGTTTGGTCGCTGATGTCGCTGCCTATCCCGAGTTGTTCCGCGGCCTTGGTTATCGTGTTGTTGTTCAAGACGTTGTAGTAACCGTCGTAAACGTAAATTGCCGCCGTGCCTACGGTGAGCGTTAGCACGGGAAGGGTTATGGAGTTGTTCAGGACCGTAGTGTAATTGGAAAAGGAGATGGCTATGCCGTCGTCGGCGTTTTGCGTGATGGTGTTCGCGAACACCGTGTTGTTCGTGCTGTAATCCTCGTAAATCCCGTATCGCAAGCCGTTTTCAACGGCGTTGTATTGGATGAGCGCGTAAGTCGCGTTGTTCAGGTAGATGCCGTAGGACGTTGATAAGCCCAGCGTGTTGTTTTGAATGGTCGCGTTCTCCGAGTCGTATGCGGCGATGCACGCCGTCGTGCTGCCGAGGACCGTGTTGTTGGTCAGCGTGCTGTTGTGCGAGGCCTCGATTTTTATTCCCTCCGTCCCGCCCAGGATGGTGTTGTTCTTAATCGTGTTGTAATCGCTTAGGTAAGCGTTGACGCCGAGTCCGGTAAGGACTGCGAACGAGTTGTTGATTACGTTGTTGTAGTGGGAGCCGTACGACAGGTAGATGGCGGTGAAGCCCGCGTTGTACGCAATCCAGTTGCCTTCAATGGTGCTGTTCGTGCCGTTCTGGAGGCGAATTGCGACCGCATCAATGTTGCTGAAATCGTTGTAGGAGATGTTGGTGAAGGATATCCAGGATGAGTCAGAGCCGGGGTAGACGGCCGTGTACATGTTTGAGAAGTTGTTGTAAGTGACGTTGGAGTAGTTGGAGAATAACGCGATGCCGAAGTTGTTGATGGTATTATCGTTGTTTGAGAAGCCCACGTAGCTCACGAAGCTGTGCGTTATGTTGAGGCCGCCGTAGGACTCAAACTTGAAGCGGTAAAGGCTGTTGTTCGCGGTTATGTTGCAGGCGTCGTTAGTTGTGGACATCAACCCGTCCGTGTCGTTGAGGTTGAGGGAGCCGGTCGCGCCAACGGTTATGCTTATGCTCCCGTTGTAAGTCGTGTTCGCGACGAGGGTGACGTCCGTCAGGTTCAGCACGCCGTTGACCGTGAGGTTGCCCGTAAGGTAAATCGTTTCGCTCGCATTCGCGCAAATATCGCCGGCGTCAATCATCCAGTTTCCGGTGGTGTAACCCGTGCACAATGCCCCCGCTACGGTTGAGAATGCAACCAAGAAAACGAGGACGCGCAATAATTCGCTGCCTTTCCTAAACATTAATTCCCCTCCACTCCTCTGCTAAAACCACCTTTTCACGCCTTAAAATAGTATCCCCGCGGGCTAGTGCTGCGAGAGTTCGCGCAAGGCGTCCGAGGCAATCCATTTCGCGGCGGGGGACTCCTTCTCACCGATTTTCTTGGCTACTTCAATCGCTTTCTTCCTGAGGTGCTCGTTTCTCTTGCCGATTTGGCGGAGAGCCCAGCTCACGGCTTTTTTCACGTAATTCCTTTCATCCGTGCACTCGTTGAGTATGGGCGTGAAAAACGCCTCCATCTGGTAGTCCTCGGCTTGCTTGTCGCGCACGGCTAGGGCGGCCATCAAGGCAAAGCCCGCGCGTTTCTGGAATTCGGGTTCGCGTTCGCTCCATTCAAATGCCTTGCGGTAGGCGAACGGCATCTTGCTGGCGACGTTCAAGCAGAGCTGGTCGCACAAGTCCCACGAGTCCACGGTTTTGAGCCACCGGTCCAACTGTTTTTCCTTGGTTTTGTAAGGGTCTTCAATCATGGTTGCGAGGAGGCGGGCTTCGTGGATGCCCGTAACCCATAATTGGAGGGCCAGGCAGTGGTCGCCCGGCGTGTCGCGGGCAATGATGCGGAGGCGGGTGACGGGCACGCCCAAAGCGTTACCGGTGTTGATGCCGAAGCGCTTCATTCCCTCGCGGTTGCTTGCGCTGGCGTAGTGACGCAACCGCTTCAAAACGGATTGGGGGGTGTGGCCTCGTTTCCTCACTTGTAAACCTCGTCGTGGTGCTTGAAGTCGTGGAAGGAAACCGCGTCTTTCTCCGCGTCGTACTTGAATAACAAAACGAAGTTCTTGACGTGAACGCGTTTGAATCGGTTTAAAGGCGAGCGCAAATTCTTGTAATGTTTGACGTCGGCGTCGTCCAGCACCTGCCGCATCTTGTTTTTTAGGGCCAGGCACAACTGCTTGTCGCGTTTGAATAGGCGCTTTATTTTGCGGCCGAGTTCATGCTCTACCTTGAAGTCACGCACGTTCCACTTCCTCCCAGAAGCGGTCAAAGGAAGAATATTTCTTGAATTTTCCGTGCTTCTCCAAATTCAATACGTGTTCCACGAATTCGGGGCGCAGTTCCCGTTCAAGAACGCCTTCCGCGGCTTCGCCAATAATGAGTTGAATTGCCTTGTTCTTGGAGGACAAACCGTAAGCACTCTTGATGATGCCCACGACTCGGTCTTGTTCCTTGGTCAAGTTGACGGTAACCTGAGTCATTCAAAACACCTCATTTTACAACAAAATATAATAAAATATAGTAAATAAGGTTTTTGGTTTCCGCGTTTTCACGGCAAAAAGTCTTGGGCGGCGATTTTTTCGGGGAGATACGTCTTGGAGATGTATTGCAGGTTCTTGCTGGACAACGCCTGGATTTCGGCTTTCAACCGCTTCTTCAAGAACAAGTCGATTTCGTCTTGCCAGGGCTTGGACTTGAACCAGTCGTAGTTCTTCATTTCGGTGGCGCGCTTCACGTCCACTTCCTTTGCCTTGATTGTTACGGACTTCAAGTCGTAGGTTTCAATGTCGGTGGTGCTCATGCCGAGGAAATGCATTTTTTCGCAGCCGAGGCGCTCGCTTTCGTGCGCGAGAGCCATGGAGCCGTATTTCATGGTGGAGTAAATGTACCACCCGTAGGGGTCCGAGTCCGTCAAGCAGTAAACGGGTAACTTCAATTCGTCGCTCAAGCGTTGGAGGAGGCGGCGCGCCCCGCGGGCGGCCTGGCCCGCGGTGGTCATGAGCAGGCACTTGTTTTTCATCCAGTAGCCGTCCTCGTTCAACCTGTCGAAAATAGCGTTTTTTTCTGCTACGAGGACGTATTCCACGCCCACGTTGTCGAACTCCACTTGTTCCACGATTGAGGGCACTGCCCAGCCGCCGGAACCCATTTTGGCGAGGTTGATGCGGTCCGACTTGTCGCGGACGTGGTCGACCACGGTCATTTCGCCGGCCATGCGGCCCTTGGGTTCGGCGCGGAGGTGGAGGCGTTCGCGGAACGTGCCCAAGGCAACTTCAAAGTCCACGATTGCCTGGTCGGACTCGGTTTGCTCGTCTATGGTGTCTTCTTTCGTGCCTTCAATGGTGTGTTTTTTGGCGTAGTAGAGGTCTCGGAGGGTGGCCGTCAAATTGTTTTCCAGCAGGTCTTTTTTGACGTAGGAGGCGACGAGCATGGTTTGCATGAATTTGCGTGCGTGGGACACGTTGAAGAGGTAGCGGTGCGAGACCTTGTCCCCCAAACGGATTTTGCGGTTTTTTTCGTCGAAGTAGATGTTGGACGAGCCGCGTATGGGGATTTCAAGCGAGGGGTTTTCACCGGCCTCCAGTTCCTTGACGAGTTCCAGTCCCAGGGCGTCGATTTTCTGGATTATTTCCTGAATCCTTTTCTCTTTTTTGAGTTCGTGGGCGGTCATGCGTTTTCCTCCTCTACTTCTTTTTCGGCGTCCTCTTCCAACGCAAGCAGTTCTTCGTCTTCTTGCTCGTCTTCGTCTTTCAGCGCGGTTTTGCTTTCCGCGATTTTCCGCATTGCGGCTTCCAGCCCGGCTTTGGGCTTGCCTGTCACGTCGTGGAGGGCGGCGGCAACTTCCTTGATGTATTTGAAGAAGATTTTGCGGCGTTTCTCCTGGTCCTCGGCTTTCTTGAGGCCGCTCAAATAGTAACCTACTTTTCGGGCGGCGTCCATCAACCCCATCCTTATCTCGGACACGATTTCTTCTTCAGCGGAAATCGCGAGTTTGCCTGCGCCCGTGTAGGGCACGTGGACGCTCACGAAGTTGATGAACACGCTGACGGGTTGTTCGTCCAGGTTTTTGAGGTTGTAGCGGTTCCAGTCCACGTTTTTCACGGCTTGCGTGATTGCGCAGTTGCCTGCGTCAAAGAGGAGGGGCACGCGGTTGGCGAACCTCATCACTTCGCCTTCCTTGCTGGTTGAGGGAGCGCCCGCCTTTCCGCCGTAGGCGACCGCGACTTCCACGAGGAAGGGTATGCCCCCGCGGAACACTTTGGGCTTGCGCTGGATGACGCTCAAGAATTCGGGTTCCAACAGGTTTTTCAAGGATTTTTCGAGTTGGATTGCGCCGATGGGGCGCAGCGTGTTCAAATCGGGGGCGTTGAATTTCACGCGGTGAAACGTGTGCACGATTGATTCGGCTTCGACCCACGACATCTTGCGGGGGTGCTTGTCAAAATCTATTTCGGGGAGGAGTTTTGAGAGTTCGTTTGCCTTGTCGTCGCTGATGCGCGTGAAGTCGCTTGAAAGGAATGAAGAGAGTTTGCGGGCGCTCGTAACCGAAGCCATGTCTATGAGGTCGCTCGTCGTCAAACCCAGTGGGTGCGGCTTGATTTTCGGGGGTTTTGCCGGGATTTTGTCGCTTGCCCGCGGGAACACGACGATGCTCTTGTCGGGTTCCACCAAAGTGATTTGGGCGTGAGGGTTCGCGAGGGCCGTGCGGCGCAGGTACTCGTAGACGCCGTGGTCCGAGCGGTCGTAGGATACCTCCGCGAATTCCGCGCTCACTTTGAGGCCGCGGTAATTGCCTTTGGCTTCCTGCAAGCCGTTGATTACGGGCACGTTCTTCTTGACGTCAATTGACACCTGGCCGGAGTAAACCTTGTTGTTGCCCGTGCCCGTCTTGAAGTCGGTGGGCTTGCCCGTCGTGATTTGGGCGAACAGCGTTGCGTAGGCGGCGCCGATTCCCTGCTGGCCGCGCTTTTGTTTTTGCTGGTGGAATTTGGTTCCCGCCAAAAGCATTCCAAGGGCTTGGCCCACCTTGGATTGGGGGAGGCCCGTGCCATTGTCTTCCACGGTGACGCGGATGTGGCCGATGGCCCACTCGCCGACTATCTTGGTTCCTTCGGCTGGCGGCTGGCGAAAAACGACTTGTTTCACGTTTTGCTTGCCGCGCTTGCCGTATTTGACCACGTATTCCTCGGGCCTTTTTTGTTTGATGCCGTTGACGAGCACCTCAAACAAAGAGGCCTTGCACATTTGCTCCTCCAAATCAAATTCCGTGGCGGAGCCGTCGCCTTCGCCGATAACGGTTTTCTTGGGCCGCGCATTCAACGCATCAACTTCCACGCCTATGTCGGGCAGTATCTTGGCGTCCTCGCACGCGTCCAAACTGTTGGTTACGTATTCGTGGACGATGGTCGTCAAACTCCGGGTTTCGCCGGAGTAACCCAGCATCTGGCGGTTCTTCTTGAAGAACTCAGCCACCGAGTACTCCTTGAATGCATTCTCCAATTCCTCGGTGTTGTCCTCCATTCACTACCCCTTTATTCTCCTCTCCAAATAAGCGTAAACCGTTGAATGCGTTTTGCCTTCCAAAAGTTTTTGGATGCCTTCCTTCGCGAGCTGGATGCTTTCATACCCACCCAGCAACGCGACTTCGTGGCTGCCCACGCTCAACCACGCGCCCGACAGTTCTTGCAAGGTTTTCTTGGCTTTTCCCTGCGAGCCAATCAAGCGGCTCTTGAAGCGCTGCAAATCCTTTTCGTTTCGCGCCAACGCCTTCAAGTCCAGGACTTCCAGAAAGCAATCCTCCTTCAACAACTTGAATGCCTGTCGCGGCGTGAAGCCGAGTGCAACCGCGTGCAACACCTGACCGGCAAGCCATTCGTCGCCGGCTTCGCCTTCCACGCGGACTTCGCCGCCGCCAAAATCAACTTCGACTCCGCACCGGTCTTCCAGTTCGTCCAAGAACCGCTCGCCGTCCCTTCGCAGGACGGGTAATCTCTTCGCTGGAATTGCGGCAATCATCACTTTAAACCAACTTCTAGCGGCGGGTAATAAAATTATCCCTCGCTAACTATAAATACGTTTCCGACCAACCTTATTCCATGGTTGCAAGAAGGCGTTTGACGCCCCAAAAAAGCGTTTCAAGACGGGTTTTGGGGGCGGAGGAGTTGACGGCTCACGCGGCACGCGTGATAGAGGACAAGGTGTTTGAAATCAAGGCAATCGTTTACCTGTCCTTCGCCATAAACCTGATATTGCTCTTCCTCGTGCTCGGCGTCCTCCTCAAGTTGATGGGGTTCTGAATGGGCAAGCCGCGGGTCCTGGTCTTGGATGCCTTGAACACCGGAGCGAGAACCATTGCGTCATATCTTAAGGGACACTTGGGTGAAGACTTTAATGTTTCTTCGCACGGGATTTGCCTGCACTCGGAAGAAGACCGGGTTTTGAATGCAGACCACCTAGCCTCTTTTTACTGGTTAAACCGCGAAGCACTCTTTGATGCCTTGAAAGATGAGATGGGAATAAACCAACGCCAGGTAATGGCCAAGATACATTTTCTGAAGTTTAACTCAATCAATAAACTCGAGGACGGCCCGCACTTCCGGAAATTGGCGGAAGAAATCAGGAAAGCCGAACGCGGTTAGTCAATGCGCAACAGCAGGCGCTTGCCCATGACTTCCATGTATTGTATTTCCTTGCCGACTTCCACGTCCGACCGCATTTCTTCGGGAATTTGGACGTCAAACGTTTCATACGACTCCTTATCCATGAGTGTGGCGGTGGAACCGTCCGCGTTCACGATTTGGGAGCGCTTGCGCTCGATTATGGGGACTTCGCAGTCCGCGTCCGAGGACTTCATCAAGGAGTGCTTGGAGTCGTCGAACAGCGAGATGGCGACCGCGCTCACCTTTGCGGCGCCGTGCTTGCCGGGCTTGCTCTTGTCAACGCTCACGATGCGGCAGGGGTGGTCTTCGATGATTACGTATTTGCCTATCTTCAACGCGCCCATGGTGGAAAAAATCCGGTCAACCATTACGATAACACCTTAATAATTCTTTGAATCGTTATAGTTGAAATGAATAAAAAGCCTTTCGTGGATTGCCACTGCCACTTAGAGGAAAAGGATTACCCGGACTTGGGGGAAGTCCTGCAACGAATGGAAAAGGCGGGCGTTGCGTGCGTGGCTTCGGGCAGGAACCGCGAACAAAACGAGCGCGTTTTACGCCTGAAACGTTCCGGCGTGAAGGCCGCCGTTGGAATCAGCCCGCACGACGCGCAAGGCGTTGACTTGGAGGACGAGCTCGCCTGGCTTGAAGTGAACGTGAATGAGGCGTGCGCAATCGGGGAAATAGGGCTGGACTACCACCACTTCCATTCCCAAGAAGAGCGCGGCAAACAAGGCGAAGTGTTTGAGGCGATGCTGGGCTTCGCCGAAAAAACGGGCAAGCCAGCCATAATCCACTCGCGCAAGGCCGAGGGAGAAGTGTTGGAGGCGTTGGACTCGTTTAACTGCCGCGCCGTGCTTCACTGCTTTCTCGTGCCGCAACTGATTGAACGCGTTTTGGAGGCGGGACACGGCATTTCGCTACCAACGCTTAAAAACAAGTCTAGAGTTAAGTTAATCAAACGGTTGCCATTGAACAAAATCTTGTGTGAAACCGATTCCCCCTTCTTGTGGACGGGGAGAAACGAGCCCGCCAACGTGGTGAGCGTGTACGATGAAGTGGCCCGCGTGAAAGGCGTTGAATTAAGCGAAGTGCGCGACCTCGTCGGCTCGAACGCCGAAGAGTTGTTCGGGGGGTTTTGAAAAATGACTGACGGCGCAAAAGTGTTGCAGAAAATCAAGGCATTCGTCAAGACGAAGAAGGAGAAGCACATCGCGTTGTTCGTGGACGGCCCCAACCTGTTGCGCAAGGACTTGAAAGTGGACTTGAGCAAGGTAAAGGAACGCCTGGAAAAATACGGGCAGGTCAAGGTCGCCCGCGTGTTCCTCGACCAATACGCTTCCGACAAGCTCATTGAAGCCGTGACCAACCAGGGATTCGAAGTCGTGATAGTGCCCAGCGACGTGGACGTCGCCCTCGCCGTGGACGCCGCACGCTTCATCTACCACGAGCGAATGGACATTATCGCCATTGCGTCCCGCGACTCCGACTTCAAGCCGCTGCTCACAAAAGCCAAGGAAACCGGGAAGGAAACCATCGTAATCGGCTGCGACCCCGACTTCTCGGTCGCCTTGCAGAACACGGCGGACGTCGTACTCAAGCTCAACGAGTGAAAAAAATGGATAACCTGCCGGCAGGCCGCATAGTCAAACGCGTGGACTTGGCTCACGCAAGCCTGGAATCCGTGTTCACCGCGTTGCAGGACAAGAAATTCACGGGTTACGCCGCGCTCTGCTGCCAAGGCAAAAGCGGGCTGGAGGAAGGCATCATACTCTTTGACTCGGGCAACGGCGTGGGAGCGCACTACGAATACCTCCGGTTTGAAAAAGAGGTGGACGGCGAACCCGCTTTCGCGCGTTGCGTGAACGCGGCCCGCGCGAACGCCGTGGTCCTGGACCTCGTGCAGTTGACCCGCGACCAAGTGCAGGACGCGCTCGCAAACAATTCCGCCGCGTTGTTCGTGAGCACCCCCCAGTCAATAAGCAAATACGCGGGAAAGGGTTTCTCCGAAGAATTTGAAAAGGAATTAGCCGAAATCGCGAAAAAAAAGAAGAGCGAACTCCTGCAAAAATACCGTTTGAACGTGGCGATAAACATCCCCCCGAAAAAAATCGAGCAAAAAGATGAGGGGCACGAACCGTCAAAAGAGGAGAACGGCCGCATAAACGTGCCGCCGCTGGAGGAATGAAGAAGTGCGCGTAATAGGTTTTGCTTCAGGCAAGGGTGGCGTAGGCAAGAGCACCATCGCGCTCAATCTCGGCTTGATACTCGCCCAAGCCGGGCACAAAGTCGTGGTAATCGACGCCGACATCCACATGGCGAACCTGGGCGTGCTCCTGGGAGTGGAAACCAACCCCATAACGTTGCACAACGTCTTGAAAGGCGAAAACAGCATCCACGACGCCATTTACGAAGGCCCCTACGGGCTCAAATACGCGCCCTCCAGTTTGTCAATGGACCGTTCCGGCCTCGAACTCGGCAAACTCGCCGACGCCGTCAAAGAACTCTCCGACTACGAATTCGTCTTGATTGACTGCCCGCCCGGCGTGGGAGAAGACGCGGAAGCCGCGCTCGCGGCCTCACAGGAAATCATCATCGTGCTTACCCCCGAACCCAGCTCACTCGCCGACGCCTTGAAAACCAAGGCAATCGCGGAACACGAAGGCGCCAACATCCTCGGCCTCGTCCTCAACATGACCCTCGGCGACAAAACCGAGGTGCAACCAAGCGACCTCGCAACCGTGATGGATATCCCGATCCTCGCCATCCTCCCCGAAGACATTGAAGTGCGGCGCGCCTCGGCAACCCAGAAGCCGGTAGTAATCCGTTCGCCAGCCTCCAAATTCGTTGCAGGCATAAACATCCTCGCCGCCAAACTCCTCGGCAAAAAAGTGGTTCCCCAACCAAAACCAAGAAAAGGATTCCTGTCCTCAATATTCTCGTTCTTTTCCCGTTTATTCAGCGGGGGCAAGAGGTGAATTATTTGGTAGAAAAGAGGCCGTTCGACGTATTAAACAACGCGTTGAACAACAACGTTCTGGTTGCGCTCAAAAACAAGAAGGAGTTGCGCGGCACCCTCGCAAGTTTCGACGTCCACATGAACGTCGTGCTCGAAAACGCGGAGGAACTCGAAGAAGGCGAAACCAAACGCAAACTCGGAACCATGTTCGTGCGCGGAGACACCATAATCTTCATCTCACCCGCCTAAACAAACTCATTAAAAACATTTGCCGGCATAAAATTTGTTGCTTAACGGAGTCAATGGGCTCGTAGATCAACGGTAGATCGCTTGCATGGCATGCAAGAGGTTGCGGGTTCGAATGCCCACCTTTTTTCTTTTGGGAAAAGAAAAAAGTTAGGCGCACCAAAAAAGAAAAACGAAGGTTTTGATTTGGATGCGCCTTCGGGCAGGGAATCCCGTCGAGTCCACTAA
>DALH01000033.1:12143-12766 GCA_002499405.1 Candidatus Micrarchaeota archaeon UBA95
GAAAGAAAGAAAACCGAGCTTTCCTTAGAAATAATGGAATAACGCGAAAGAAATTATTTTCTTTTCTTTGGTTTTCTTTTCCTTGATTTCGCGAGCTTAATCAATTTTTTAACCTTGGAACTCTTGCCCTTGTTGCTGGGCTTTCTTCCCTTCGCCCATTTTCTTTTAGTCGTTTTCATGCATAGCACCAAGCAAACATAAAACCGATATCTGGACTCGGTGAAAGAGTTCCTCAAACAGTCACCGGACTCAATCTTAACCTATCCGACCTGCTTTAAAGGTTATCTCCTTCATGCCACAAGGAAGCTTGACAAGCGCAGATTTCGTACGACGAGCTATAGTCCAGACGCCGTATTAATGGCTGAACACCTGCCAGAGGCTTGTATGGACACACCCTTTCCAGGGCAACCGAATTATCCTAATCGGCTTATAAAAACTGACTCCTACTTTATATAAAAAGCTTTTCTGTCATAGAAACTATATATCAAAGAGATTGAAAGGGCTCGTAGTCGAATGGTTAAGACGATCGCTTGACGTGCGATAGATTCGGAGTTCGATTCGGGCAAAGCGTTGCTTTGCAACTCTTCGCTCCGCGAAGATCTCCGCGGGCCCACTGAACCGCT
>DALH01000033.1:12835-39191 GCA_002499405.1 Candidatus Micrarchaeota archaeon UBA95
CTCCGCGGGCCCACTGAACCGCTTGGGGGGTTGCACCCCCCGATCGGGTTCACGCTCACCCCCCTGCATTTAGTTGATGAATTAATTCCTTGGACACGACCCCCTTCCTCTTTATAAAACCAAACGGTTTTGATTCCTTTTACGAATTTATTGCGCGAGCGGCTGCTGGCCCGTTTGAAACAAAGAAAAAAATAAATTAAAAAAAAGGGTTGAAAGGGGTTTTTTGTTTCCCGTTCAAAAATCAGTAGTCGTCCCTTCGGCCGTAACCGCCGCGTCCGCCGCCACCGCGGCTGCCGCCGTAACCGCCTCCGCCGCCACCGCCGTAACTGCGGCGCGGTTTGCGGTGCTTCTTGAAGCACTCGCGACAGTACACGGGCCTGCCCTCAGTGGGCTTGAACGGCACCTCGCACTCCTGCCCGCAGTCCGAGCAAACGGTTTTGTACGTTTCCCTGTCGCTGTCTCCTTGACTGCGGCGTTCGGTCTTTTCTTCATTCCCAGATTCCTGGGGGCTTGACTCATCTGAGTCGTCGTATTCACTCATTTCTTTTCTTCACCTATGTATGGCTCCCTTCCTAATCACTTTAAAATTCAGCTCCTACTCGGGGAACCACCTTCTATTCACTAAAAAATTGTTGTTTGAACGGGTTTTAAACCTATGTTTTGAAAAGAGTTTGCGTGCTCCTGAACCAAGCCAGGGTAACCGCTGAGGCGACCACGTTGCCGACGAGGTAGGCCCACCAGATGCCCTTGTAGCCGAGAAAAGTTGAAAGCGCGTAAGCAGCGAACACCTGCAGAACGAGGGTTGCCAGGGTTAGGACAAGGGGTGCGCGCGTGTTGCCGGTGCCGCGCACGAGGCCGAGCAAACTCACCTCTATTCCTATGAAGGGGAGGGCGAACGCAATCATTTGCAGGAATTCTGTTGCGAGGAGGGTTACCTCGGGTTCGCCGGGGAGGAATGCCTGCGTGATGGGGGTTGAGAAAACGTATAACGCGGCTGCGGACAACGCCATGAATGCGAACGAGACGGCCACGCTTTGGCGTGCAACCGATTTCAAGCGCCTGAATTTTTTGGCTCCGTAGGTCTGGCCTGCGAGGGTTGACGCGGCAAGCGAGATTCCCATCGCGGGAATTATTATGAAGCTGAAAATGCGTCCGCTCAAGCCGTAGGCGGCTAGGACGCCGGTTCCAAAGGATGCAGCAAGCCACGTCAACAAGAACATGCTGGTTGCGCGCAGGCCTTGTTCAAAGGAGGCGGGAAGGCCCAGCGAAAACAGTTTGCGGGTCAGGGCGTAATCGGGTTTGAGGGGAGTCAACTGAATTGCGTGTTTTCCGGAGAAGAGCAGGAAAATTGCGAGCGCGGCGGCAACGAACTCGGTGAACACGGTGGCCATTGCTGCGCCGGCCACTCCCAATGCGGGAATCGGGCCGAAACCGAAGATGAACAAGGGGTCCAAAGCGAAGTTGAGTAGGACGGTTGTGAGCATGATGTACATCGGGGTTCTGGCATCGCCGATGCCTTGCATCACGGATTGGAGGGCGAAGTAGGCGAAGATGAATGGGGTGCCAAGGAAAAACGTTTTAAGGTAGGCGGTTGCGGAAGCAAATACTTCGGGGGTGACGCCGAGCAGTCCTATTAACTGGTCGGCGGATGCCAGGCCGACCACGGTTATGACGAGGGAGGCGGCGATCATGGCCATCAGGGTTTGGGTTGCGACGTGGTTGACCGAGGAACGATTCCCGGCTCCCCAATGGTGGGATGCGAGGATGCGGCCCGCTATTGCCAAGCCAAATCCGAGGGAGGAGACGAGGAAGAGCACGGGAAAACTGGTTGCGACCGCGGCAATCGCGTCCGCGCCGAGGCGCCCCACCCAAAAAGCGTCAGTCAACTGGTAAACCGTGCTCAACAAGTTGGATGCGGTTATGGGAAGGGCCAGCGCCAGCAGCGCTTTGAGCACGGGGCCCCGCGTCAAATCCTTTTCAGCCATTGCATCAAATCCAGTAGCCGGGCGTGGCGCCCGCGAACTCGCTTGTTCCAACTGCCTGGTATTCCTTGTTGTTTATGACGGCGGTTCCAACTGACGGGTAAGAGCGGTAGTCAATGTCCGCGGTGTGCAGGAAGTCCGCCAGTTTCTTGCCTTTGATGCGCCGGCGCTTGCCAAGGGACGAGCCCTGAATCACGAGTTTCACTGTTCCCTCCTTGTTTTTCACGCGCACCACAGGGATTTCCCCTGCATCGAAAATTGTTTCCGCGTCGGCGTAGACCTGGAACCCGCCGGTTTCAACGTCCAACACGTAAACCTGGTAGTTCAAGGGCAGGCGGGGCCCACCCAAAAACAAGTCCATGAAGCCAACTATTTTTTCGGGTTTCAATTCGCCTGGCGAATTCTGGCAGGCGAGGACGCTCCACTGCCAGCCCACGTTAACCAGAGGCGCGTTCACGTGCACGTTCTCAGCGTAACCGAAGTCGGATTCAATGGTTTTTCCCGTGAGCGGCTCCAGTTCTTTGCATCCAAGCGCCTTCAAATCGCCTTTGGCGTCAATTGTTAGTCGGCCGTGCATTGGCGCGAGCACCCAGTGCGCGAAGACGCGGCCGAATTTCTCGAAAACGCATTTGTATCCGCCGGTGTTCGGCTTGATGCGTTGAAACGAGTAGTGCAGCAGCAACTCGTTTTCGCCGCCATCCGAAACCGCGACGTCCACCTCGTATTCGGGACACTTGCCCCGCCACGAAACCCGCCGCCGCGGCTCGTTCACGCGGACCCCGCCTTTTAGCGGGTCGTATTGCGCGTTGCAGGGCCCTTCCCCGACTGCGATGCTTTTGCCTTTGTAGCGCAACTCGTTGAACAAAAACGAGTTGGTGCCGTCAAAGGCGAGCGCGCAAAAGCCGTTGGCTTCGGTTCCCCCAACAAAAGCGTAAAGCCAGCCCTTTGAAAAAGGGGGCGAGCCGCCGCCGTATTCCGCGGGCAGCGAAAAGTGTTTCAAGTATTTTCTTGCCTGGCCGGGTTTGACTACTCGAAGCGAGTGCTTCATGGCCGGCCCGTTTTTTTCAAGGATGGGTTCGGCCGAGAAAACCAATACGTCTTCAGTGGTTGCCTTGACCATTTTACTTGATGAGTGTCAGCAGGAGGCTTGAAACCTTGCTGTTGGAGCCGTCTTCGTTCGTCAAGTCCTCGGTTTGCACGTCAAAACCGGTAATCTTCAAGTCGTGGAAGAAGCGGTTCTTCATTATTTCCTCAACATCTATTGCTCGCGAGATGGCGTGGCCGCGCGCCTTGAGTTTGACCTGGCTTGTGCCGTTGTTGAAGAGCGTGACCGCGGCGAGAACGTAACTCATCACGGGTTTTCGGCCCACATAAATCGTGGACGGGTCGCGTTGCTCCCTTTGTTGAGGGGGCTTTTCTTCGGGGGCGCTTCGGGGCGCATCCACTTTTTGTTCGGGTTGTCGTTCCACTTGTTGTTTTTCCATGGGAGATACCACCTTTCCAGGTAACACTAATCCGTTCAACGCTTTAAACGTTGCGGGGGGGAATGCCGGTAAACGAGTTCGGTGAACCGCCTGCCCTCCAAAACCATTCTCTGGACGAGGGTTGAGCCGCCCCGCTTGCGGATTTTGCGCGCCTTATTTTCAACGAGGACGTGATACGCCTTCAAGGCCGCGGCGAGGGCGTCGCGTTCGTGTTGGTTGGCGCAGGCGTAGCCCTTGGTGCACGACAACTTGAATTCTTTTGAAAGGGGTTGCCTGGGCGCGAACAGCTTGGTTTTCAACGCAGCTGCCAGGCGCTTGCATTGCCTTGCGGGGGGCTTGCGGTCGCTTGCAACGATGGTCACGTGGCGTTTAGCCGCCTGCAACAAGACGTCCGAAAAGGAGGCGTTGCGCTTGCTCCACAAGGACACGAGCTCGCCTTCGTAATTCACTACCGCAATTGCCGCCGTGGTGCCAGCGTCAAATCCCACTATGATGAGTCAGCCACCTCGGGAAATGAAAAAAAGGGGTTGAGGGGAAAAAAGAGGGGAGGGGTGAAAACTTGGTTTTCAGCCACTGGCTCCTTTGATGTAGAGAAGCATGTTCTGCATCATTTCGCGGCTGGTCGTGCCCGGGTCGAACGCGAAGTACACGACTTTTCCGGAGAACACGCCTTGGGACTCGACGATGCCGTAAGTCGCCGGCGACGTGGTCTTGCCCATGTACGACTCGATGTATGCGAGCACGTTCGCGTTGGAGTTCGGGAACACGTTGGTAAGCGTGCCCGAGAACGCGAAATTCGTTATTCCGTTGAACATGACGTGGTCCGGGTCTATGATCTTGAATTTGCCGTCGGCGTAAACCCTGCTCTCACCCGTCTTCTCGTGCATGAGCACGCCGCCGTAACGCACGGGCATGACGTCGCCGAGGAGGCCTATGCCGATGTCCCAGCCGAGGGCGTTGGGGTCGTCCGTGACGCGCGTGCACGCGTCCCCGATGACCACGAGTTTTCCGCCCACCTTCACGCGTTCGGCTATTGCCTTCCGCGCGGTCCTGTCGCACGTGGTGGACCCCTGCAACACGATTATGTCAAAGTTGTTCAGGGCGCCGGGCACGACCGCGTCCGGTGAAATTGAGCCCGCGTAAGCTATGCCGGCCACCTGCATGTTCTCGGATTTAATCAGGTACTCGAATTGTGGTGATGCGCGGCCAACGGTAACTACCTTGATGTAAGGCGCGGGAAACAATGAGCCAATGACGGGCACGGAATGCAAGTCAATGTAACCGAACTTTCCCGCAATGAAGAGTCCGAGAACCACGATTAAAATCAGCGGAATAAAGCTTTCCCCGTAACCCTGCGTCGGAGCATATTGGCCTTTTTTCTTCATTTTTCGCATCACCAACGAATTATTACTAAAGTTAAAGGCATCAACTCTTTTATAAACCTTGTTTAAAACCCGGTTGAAGCCCCCCGCTTTAGAACAGGGAAAGCAGGGTTGCACCCAAGCCGATGACGGCGGCGGTTTTGACCACGCGGCCGACGGCCGCGAAGAACAGGAATTCCCCCCAATTCATTTTGGTTGTTCCCGCGGCAATTGGAAGCATGTCCCCGAAAAACGGGACCCACGGTGAAAGCAGGAGGGCGTAACGCCCCCACTTGCGCATCCATTTCTCCGCTTTTTTCTCGTCTTTCGGGTCGCGTTTGACTAACCAGGTTCGGATGCCTTTCAAGCCTACCACATAGTTCACGGTGGAGGAAGCGAGCGAGGCGATTAACACTACGAGGAATACCTGCCACGCGGGGTAATAAGCGATGGCAAGTATTATGAAGGGCTCGCTGGGCCACGGCAACAGGGAAACGCTGAAGAAGGCAACTAACGCCAGCCCGAGCAACCCGTACGCTTCCAGCAAACCTGCGAGGAAAACTATTGAGTCCATTTACAACAAAAAGAAAAGGGAGGCAAAATAAAAAGCAGTCAGAGACCGCACGCTTTTTTGAGGGCGGCCGCCTTATCCGTTTTCTCCCACGTGAACCCGGGTTCTTCGCGGCCGAAGTGGCCGTAAGCAGCGGTCTTCGCGTAAATCGGGCGCTTCAACTTCAAGTGTTTGATTATTTGCGCGGGCTTGAACGCGAACTCCTTGCGCACGGCTTCAACGATTTTTTCTTCTTCAACCTTGTTCGTTCCGAAGCAGTCCACGCGCACGCTCACCGGGTCGGCAACCCCGATGGAGTAAGCCAACTGCACCTCACACTTGTCGGCCAACCCCGCCGCAACCACGTTTTTCGCGACGTAGCGCGCCATGTAAGCAGCCGAGCGGTCCACCTTGCTGGGGTCCTTGCCGCTGAAGCAGCCGCCGCCGTGGCGACCCATGCCGCCGTAGGTGTCCACAATTATTTTTCTTCCGGTCACCCCCGAATCGGCTTCGGGCCCGCCCACCGCGAACACGCCGGTCGCGTTGATGTGGTACTTCGTTTCCCGGTCCACCCATTTCCCGCAAACCGGCTTGATTACGTGCTGGATTACGTCGGAGTGGATTTTGTCGAGTGAAACCTTTGGGTCGTGGTGGACCGCGATGACGACGGCGGTGACGCGCCTGGGTTTCCCGTCCTCGTACTCCACGGTCACCTGGCTCTTGCCGTCGGGCCTCACCCAGTCCAGGATTTTTTGTTTGCGCACCTCGGAGAGGCGGCGCGTCAACTTGTGCGCCAACGAAATCGGCAACGGCATCAACTCGGGAGTATCGTTGCAAGCGAACCCGAACATCATGCCCTGATCTCCGGCACCCTGCTCGTGCTCCTTGGTTTGGTTGACGCCTACCGCGATGTTCTGGCTTTGCTCGTGGACGCTGGTGAGGACCGCGCAGTCCTTGTAATCGATTCCGTACTCGGGGTTCGTGTAACCGATTTCCTTGAGCGTGTTGCGGACCACGCCCGGAATGTTAACGTAGCCCTTCGTGGTCACCTCGCCCGCAACCATAACCAGACCCGTGGTGGTCAGGCACTCAACGGCAACGCGCGAGTCCGCGTCCTGTTCCAGCATCGCGTCCAGAATCGCGTCACTCACCTTGTCGCAGATTTTGTCGGGGTGCCCTTCGGTCACGGATTCAGATGTAAACAATTCCTTCTTACTCATTTTTCATTTCCCCTCGTTAATTTAATGGGCCCGGGGAGATTTCCACGAACCTTTTCTTTGTAAAGAAAAGGTTCATCAAAAGAAACTCGTTGGTTTCTTTCCGATGAAACGCTTTCTTTCCCAAAGAAAGGGTTTCGGTTTGAACTCCCGACCTTTCGATTATCAGTCGAACGCTCCACCAAACTAAGCTACGAGCCCGCGTCAAGTTATTTGGTTCGGCGCGTTTTTATATTTTTACTATTAACATTAGTCGTCCTATATGTTGGCTTTGAGGAGAAAAATTAGCTGAGGCTCATTTCAACGTTGACTGTAGGCGGGATGCGGATGCGCATGACTTCGCGGAGCACGCGGTCGTCCGCCTTCACTTCAATGAGGCGTTTGTGCACGCGCAACTCCCATTTCTCGTAGGTGTCCGAGCCGTCCCCGCAAGGCGTCTTGCGCGTGGTGACCTTCATCTTCTTGGTGGGCAGTGGTATGGGTCCCTTCATTTGGATGCCGGCTTTGACCGCGATGGACTTGATCTGGTTGCAGACCTCGTCCAGCGCCTGCCTGTCCTGGCTCTCCAGTTTGATTCTCGCTTTATTCATGTGTGGGACCAAACCTCTTTATTAAAAAGGAAAGGGAAGAAAGGGGTCAAATTGGTATTTAACCCTTTTTGGGCGTGACCTCGAGGACGATGCCTGCCGCAACCGTCTGACCCATGTCGCGCATGGCGAACCTGCCGAGCGCGGGGTACTCCGAATACTTCTCCACGCACACCGGCTTCGTGGGACGAATCTCCACGATTGCGACGTCACCCGTCTTGATGAAATCGGGGTTCTCCTGCATGGTTGCACCCGTCTTGGGGTCCTTCTTTTCCAGTATTTTAGTGATGTTGCAGGCGAGTTGCGCGGTGTGCAAGTGGAAGACCGGCGTGTAATTTTTGCCGATTGCGGTCGGGTGGTTCAACACCACGATTTGCGCCTTGAATGATTCGGCGACCTGTGGCGGGTTGTCGGGGTGTCCCACGACGCTTCCGCGCTTGACTGCCTTCCTGTCGATGCCCTTTATTGCAAATCCCACGTTGTCTCCGGGTTCGGCTTGAAGCAGTGCCTGATGGTGCATTTCAATGCTTTTCACCGTGCCCGACACGTTTTCGGGCATGATGACCACGGTGTCGTTGGGCTTCAAGATGCCCGATTCAACGCGGCCAACTGGAACCGTTCCCTGGCCGGTAATGGTGAAGACCTCTTGGATGGGCAGGCGCAGCGGCTTGTTCAACGGCTTCTCGGGCGGGATCAGCGCGTTCAACGCATCAACGAGGGTGGGGCCGTTATACCAGCCCAGGTTCCCGCCCTTCTTGATCACGTTGTCGCCCTTGTAACCGCTAATCGGGATGAAGGGGATCTTGTCCACGGGGTAACCCATTCCCTTGAGTTTCGCCTTCAAGTCGCTTACCACCGCGTTGTACTTGTCTTGCGAGAATTCCACTGCGTCCATCTTGTTGACGGCGATGACGAACTGCTTGACGCCGAGAACCTTGATGAGGAACGCGTGTTCAATGGTTTGCGCTTGAATGCCGTCCTTGCACGAAACCACCAGCACGGCGGCGTCGGCCTGGCTTGCACCAGTAATCATGTTCTTGACGAAGTCCTTGTGCCCGGGCGCGTCAATGATGGTGAAGTAATACTTGTCGGTCTTGAAGTCCTTGTGCGCGATGTCAATGGTCACGCCGCGTTCCCGCTCTTCCTTGAGCGCATCCATCGCGAAAGCGAACTCGAAAGTCGCCTTCCCGACCTTTGCGGCCTCTTCCTTGAGTTTGCGCAACTCGTTTTCGGAGAGCGCGCCGCTGTCGTACAGCGTTCGCCCTACCAGCGTGCTTTTTCCGTGGTCCACGTGCCCCACGAAAATCAAATTCATGTGTGGTTTCTCAGCCATTCACAAACCCTCCTTAAATCCTTGATGGTTTCCTTTAACAATAGCCATTGTAAGCCTTTCGACTATTTCAATCCCTAAACTAATTAAAAAACCATTTAAAAAAGGTTTTGTTGTAAACTTATCATGAGAAAACTGCTTTTGTTGGCTGCACCTCTCCTGTTGATGGGGTGCCTAATGGAATCGCAGGTGTGCGTGGACGGGAACTGCACCAACGCGTCCGTGAACGCGTCCCTGGAACTGCCGGAATCCAACCAAAGCGTTTTCCCGACGTTCAACTACGGTTACTCCCCGCTCTTCAACCTTTACTCGGATTTTGATTCGGTTCGCCTGGGCGAGTCATTCAAATTCAAGTCGCGCCTGGACTTCGGGTCCGACGAACCCGCTTACGCCAATGTCTCCGCACTAGGAGGCGGCGCAACGGGGTCGCACGAAGTGGAAAACGACGGCAAGCCCGCGGAATTCGAGTACTTGTTTGCGGGCAAGAAGGTGGGCGAATACGAGGTGTCTTTTGCCGCGCAAATTTATTACGCGAACAACTCGCTCTACAACTCGCTTCAGGACTCCTTCCGCGTAACAGTGAAACCCGTCAAGTATTACCACGACGAACACGAAAACGCTTCAATTGAAAAAGCGGCGCAGTCGTTCGCAGTCGCCGTGCCCGTCCGCGTTTCGCGCATCGCGGTTTACGGCGAAGGAAATCCCGTCATTTGGTTGTGCCGCGACCTGGACGGCAAACCCGTTGAAAGCAATTGCGTTACGGCTAACGCCACCGAAAAGAATGGGTGGCACGCAATTGAGGTGGACGCCGAACTCGGTGCGGGCAAGCAATGGATTGTAGTGGAAAACTTTGACTGGTTCACGGACTTGTACGGCGAATACGATTCCAACGCCCTCGTGTCAGAGAACGGTAAATGGGTTCCAAGCAGCAGGAACTTCTTTTTTGAGGCATCCAATTAGTTGTCCAAGTAAACTTCAATCCTTCGCCATCCCTTGCCGGCGCTCTTTCCTTTTTTGAGGCGGATGCGGCCGATTTCGCTTACGTCGGCAACGTGCGTGCCGCCGCAGTCCATCACCCAATCGCCGAACCGCCATTTGCGGTGGCATTCCTCGTCCGTCCAAACCCTGACGGCGCCCCCAGCGGCAATGACTTTGTTCGCTTTCCCCTGTATTTCCGCGATTTTTTCGGGCGTAATCGGTTCGGAAAACAAGTAATCGTTGTCCGCCTTGCCGGGCTTGATTCGCCCCGAAGTGCACTCTGCTTTCGGGTCCCACTCCTTGAAAAGGAAGTACACCACGTGCAACGCCGAGTGCAGGCGCATTATCTCGTAGCGCCGTTCCCAGTCAATCACGCCGTGCACGGAGTCGCCCTTCTCCAATCCGCCCCCTTCAATGAAGTGCGCTATTTTCTTGCCTTCCGCGTCCGCGTACCTCGTATCGGTCACGCGCACCGCGTTCAAGAAACCCGTGTCGCCGGACTGGCCGCCGCCCTCCGCAAAGAAAAGCGTTTGATTCAATACGACGAACCCGTTGCCTACGCCCGTCACCGTGGCATTAAACTCCTTGGCGTACGCGTCCTCCCAATAAAGCTTGCGCGTGTACGAAACCATTTCACTATCTCAGGGTTATGGCGTTAACCGGGCACTCCCTCACGGCTTTCTCAATGAATTCCTTGGGATCCCCTTTTGGGTTCTTGACGTGCGACTTGCCGCCCACCATTTCAAAGGTGTTGGGCGCCGTTGCCTCGCAGTGCCCGCAGCCGATGCACTTCTCCTCGTCAACCTTCAACAACTCAAACCACCCCGCTAAAAAACACGAATGCATTTATTATAAATACTGGGACGCCCCCAAAAATTCTCGTAGTGAGTGGCGATGGCAGGCGGTTTACTTCATCAAAATTGAATGCTCGCGCGCCTACTGGAAGCCTCACGAAACACATTGATTTTGACGTGGATGGTGTAGTGGTTAGCATCGGGGATTGTGGATCCCCTGACCCGGGTTCGAGTCCCGGTCCACGTCCTACCGCTCCTCTTTATTATTGCGGGGCGCGAATAGAATTTCAGGGAAAGAATTGGAAATGGATTTGACGCCGGTTCGCGGTTGCCGCGACTTCACTCCGAAAGACGCGATTGCGCGCGCGCGCGTAACGGACGTTTTGCGCTCCGTATTCCAAAAATACGGTTACCCGCCCCTTGAAACGCCTGCCCTGGAAAACTTTGAAACCCTTTCAAGCAAATTCGCGGGCGGAGAAGAAATACTTAGGGAAACTTATTGCCTGAAAGACCAGGGCGGCCGCGACCTCGGGCTGCGCTACGATTTAACGGTCCCGCTCTGCCGCGTCATCGCGTCAAACCCGCGGCTGGCAATGCCGTTCAAACGCTATCAAATCCAGCCGGTCTGGCGGGACGGCCCAATCAAGACGGGCCGCTACCGCGAGTTCACGCAATGCGACGTGGACGTGCTCGGCGTTGAATCCTTGAAGGCGGACGCCGAAATAATTTGCCTGGCGCAGGACGCCTTTGAAGCCCTTGAACTCCCCGCGAAAATGAAGGTGAACAACCGCAAGGCGTTGAATGCATTGCTGGAAAAAGCGGGCGTTCCAAAGGAAAAAGAAGTCCAGGCCATTCTCTCAATTGACAAACTCAGGAAAATTGGTTTTGACGGCGTGCTAAGAGAACTAATTGAAGAACGCGGGCTGGAAGAGGAAACGGCGCGCGCCGCGCTCAACTCGTTCAAGGAATTTGAAGGCAAAAACAACGAGGAAAAAATTGCGTTGCTCGAAAAAAAACTCGGCAATTGCGAGGGCGTGAAAGAGTTAAAGGAATTGCTCGCGTTCTCCAACTCCTTCGGCGTGCAGGACTTCGTTGAAATCGCGCCCGAACTCGCGCGCGGACTCAATTATTACACGGGAACCGTGTTCGAGGTTTACGCGTTGGACAACGAAATCAAGTCCAGTTTGGCCGCGGGCGGGAGGTACGACGATTTGGTGGGCGCTTTTGCGGGGAGGGAGCGCGTGCCCGCCGTGGGCATCTCGTTCGGCTTGGACGTGATTACCGCCGCCAAGGACTTCTCCGTTGGCGAGAGCGTGGCGCAATGCTTCGTGGTCCCAGTAAAGGATTGTTTTGACGAGGCAGCCGGAATAGCGGACGCGTTGCGCGCCGAAGGCGTTTGCACTTCAATTGACTTGCTGGACCGGGGCCTTGGAAAAAACCTGGAATACGCGGCAAAGCAAGGCATTCCTTTCGCGGTCATCGTGGGCAAAAAAGAGTTGAAGGAAGGCAAAGTCACGCTGCGCAACCTCAAAAGCGGCGAGGAAAAACTCCTGGAAGCCAAGGACGCAGCCAAAATCATTTTAGGGTAAGCTTTTTTCCATATGAATTAGAACTTCCATCCTTCAATTCTAAACATATCTAAAATATCAATAGATTCTATTTCGTAATTATTACAAACAAAAGGAATGTTTATTTTATTTCCCCGTTCTTTTTCTTCGGTTACAACAATTCTTTTTATGGTCACTAATGTTTTTTGTGGATTTTCAGTTAATTCTATTGCTAACGCAATAACCCAAGGATCAGCATCATATGTTCTATCAACTTTTATGAGAGAAGGATATCTTTCAAGAATTTTTTTTACTATATCTATTTGTTTTTGAGTTGGTTCAAGAAACATTTTAGTTTGATTTTTTACCCAATTGAATAGCAAATCATCCCCCTGATTTATCTCGTTAAAAACCTCTTTTGGAGCGACTAACCGATTAGATTTTATCAAACCCGCCATTTTTTTCCAAACGCCGGGGTATATGTCCATGGGATTGTGGCGATTTAATTCTATTAATGAAGATGCATCAATAATGTAATGGCTTGAATTCATTTTCTTGCCTTTGCTAAAACTTTGTCAAAATTCTTTGATTTGATTGATAAGTAACTCAGCGCATCAGTATAGGTAATATAATTTTTATCGTAATTGCGTGCAACAATAGAGATGAATTTATTACCGATTTGGGAAAGACATTTTTTATCAGACGATAAACCACCGCCTTGTTTTTTGCCTTTCTCGGTCGCTTCTGGTTTTGGTTTATAGCGGCCTAATACGTCATCATATTCATTTTTTGTAATATAATTTAATTTCAACATTTTGACTAAAATCACGGCCTTGCTAATCTTATATTTTCTTGAAAGAGTATTGAGCGTTTGCGTTTGTGTTAGACCTTCTTTTTTTGAATCAAACGCATTTTTTGCCATGTTTTCTGGTAATAAAAATGACGAAGCAAATTCGTTACACCAAACCTCAATTTTGTTTCTGCTTATAGCAACAGAGTCAGGCAGATCAATTACAGATTCACCTAACAAAATGTGCGCAAATTCGTGCATTAGGGAAAATAATCTTGCTTCAATGCTATCTTTAGTATTTACAACAATTACGTTTGGAGATTCATCCACTAGAACAAAACCCCGTGCATCTTCAACAGGCATTGAAAATTGAAAAACTAAGACGTTCATGCCTTCAAGAATGTCTCTTAAATAATGAAATAATTCGTAAGGAGTTTTGAATTTGCATTGCTTCTCTTCGGTTAACTGAAATAAATTACGATATTCCGTTGCAACTTTTTTTGGATCATATGAATCTGTTATTAGTTTTACTTCGGGTTTAACTTTGTAATTAATATTTATTGAAAGTTCTTCGCTTACTTCTTGTAAATTTCTTGCTCTTCTCAATACAATTATTGTTTTTTTGTCAAAAGTGTTTGTTCTATTTGGAAGCATGCGGTAGTCCTTTGGCAACGGCTTTTCCTTTTTTGGTTTTGAAAGGAGAAAGGCTGCCGTTGGTCGCCTAAATGCCCGTGATAATTCTTTTAATTGCTTTAATGTGGGTTTTTTTTCACCATTTTCAAAACCTTCAACGGTACTAACGCTCGTCTTAATTTTTTTGCTAACTTCCTCAATGGACCAGCCCGCACTTTCTCTAAGCCATTTGAAAACGCTTGGATCTACTTCAACTTTAAATGATTTTCTTCCCATTTCGCTTAACTCTTTTCATCAAGTTCATTTAATTGATTCTTCAACGAGTTCTATTTCCTTTTTTGAAAGTCCATATAATTCATAAACTAAATGGTTTATTTCATCATCTGTGGATTGAATCCGTCTTTTAATCACGTTCTTCTCATAACTGGTTTTAATCTTGCCTAAACTTTTTTGCAACTCTAACATACGAGAAACCAAAGAAACCAACTTGTCATGATCTTGCTTCTCAATAGAATTAGAAAAATCAATAATCCGAATTGGAACATTTGAGATATTTTTTGCATTAAATCTGGTATACCCTCCTAGCTTGGCTGGGCAAACACTTCGTAAGAAGTATGATAAGACTGACGAATTTATGACTCCTAAAAAGTAATAAAGAGAATATTTATGATTTTTAGAAAAAATTAATCCCGGACAATTGGCTCCATTAAAAATCGTATTTTTGTCTAATAGCCCAACAGTTGACTTATTATCTATTCCCTTAATAATTAATTTTTCTGGGTAAATATATTGAAATGAACCAGGTCGTAAATACCTATACCAATCCTTTCCAGAAGCGTATAATTTCCGGCTATCCCTGCGCTTTTTCAAATTTTCTTTATAATTTAGAAGATAATCATAAATATTTGGATACTCTTTCTTTAGTTCAGCTTCTTCTACTAAACAAGGACTGCCGTTATCTCCGTCGGTGTAAGGATATATAACCACGGATTTTGGTTTTACTTCCGAATATCTTTTTACTTCCGCTCCTCTATATGCATAAGGAAATAATAATTCATTTTCCAAATGTTCTTCTTTTGCTTTTGAGGCCTTAATGACAAATGCGGCATCCATCCCAGTTAACGCACCAATATATGCTTTTCCATATTTATTTAGAGGTTCCCAAGGTATATTTTTTTCTTTCAAATATGAAATTAAGTCAAATTTCCCTAAATTCCATGGTTCGTCAGATAGATTTTGGATAGGTATACTTTTTACTGACGACTTTGTTATTTCATCTAAATTTAATTGATTCTTATTTTGAATAAGTTTATACGCAAGTTTTTTTACCGTTGGTCGGGGCGCCAATGTAAAAATTGCGGGGTACGTGTTTGCCTTTTTGAATACGGGAAGCGAACCAAAATCAACGATTTCTAATAATCGGCCATCAGACAAATTTCCTCTCAATTTCTTTCCATAATCGGTCGAAAGCCATTGAGAAGTACAGATAAAACTGATCAATCCATTCTCAGAGCATAACCGAAGTGATTTTTCAAGAAAAACAAGAGACAAATCCGTTTTACTTGTTGGACATTCGTATGATTTGAATACATAATCTGCTTCTTTATGGCCGATTCTTTGAATCCTAACATAGGGTGGGTTTCCGATTACGGCGTCGAACTTGAACGGAAACTCTTTTTCCCAGTCAAAAACATTTATTCGACGGGCTTCGTTTTCATCCAACAAGGTTTTTTGACCGAAGTAAAAGTCGGGACCGATTAAGCTGTTTCCACACTTGAGGTTGTTCGCTAAGTCGGGGAGGACTCGTTCGCCGCGAAGCCGTTTTTGTGGGTCAAAGTGTTCCCCCTCCAACAATTTGAGGAGTAAATTGAGTTTGGCGACTTCAACGGCTTGGCTGTCTATGTCTACGCCGTAAATATTGTTTTTCAGTATGCGCTTCTTTTCTTCAAGCGTTAAACACCAATCGTCGTTTTTTCCTTTGAATACCTCTTTTTGATGCTTTTCAGGTGAGTGCTTGCTATACCAATCCAAATGGCAGTCAAGCAGTTTTTCATAAGCACCTAACAAGAAACTTCCGCTACCACACGCAGGGTCAAGAACCTTCAATTTTGAAATTTGTTTAGGCGTTTTTTTGTCAATTAGTTTTTCAACCGTATTGTTTATGATATAATTCACTATATATTTCGGAGTGTAGTAGGCGCCTCCCGCCTTTTTCACTTCCGGCTTGTCCTCGATTACCGCGCGGTGACCTGCGGTTAAACGAATTACTTTTCCAAGGAATTGTTCATAAACGCTGCCGAGAGTGTGAGCCGACAGCACTGAAAACTGGTAGGGAGATTTAGGATAATAAAGCCCAAAAATAATTTCTTTCAAGACCTCGGCATCAATCTCAATTTTTGGAGTTAAATCATCTGGCTCGGAAACCATTCCCCGCTCTTTTTTGAAGTGAAACAAACCGCTATTATACCTGTCATCTGCCAGTTGAAAAAGTTCCAATAACCCGCGATAATTCCCTTCTTTTTCTAGGGCCCTTCTTAACTGCTCATACTCCTCACTGCCCCTATCTTCACACATTCGAAGAAACAGTAGGCGGTCAATCGTCCTTTGAACGCAAAAATTCAATTCATTAACAGTTAAATCGGGGTTTCGAAGGGCGATGTTTTTCGCGAGTAAACCTCTCCACTTTTCAATTTCCTTCAAAAATTCCTCGTCTACTTCAGAGGTTCCCCGCTTCTTTTTGGTTGATTCAGCGTATTGGTCAAAACCACCCTTCCAAACGGCTTCTCTTGAAAAAATTTCCGCTAACTCATCCCATCTGTTGTATAATTCGGTGTAGGGAATTAATTCTATTCGGGCGGTACTGGCGTTATCCGTTGACTTTGGTTTAATCCTACAATCATAAACGGCTATTTCCTTGAAATTAGTCAGGATTGACAACGGTAATTTTGCACTCCAGCCATAACGTCTAATCTGGTATGCGGGTTCCGAATCCGTGTTGATGTTAACCGCTGGCTTCTTCGTTTCCAAATAAAATTTTGTTTCCTTTCCCAAACGAAATCCATAATCTGGGGCTTTTGTTGCACCCGCTACCTTTATGGAGGCTTCGTGGATAACTTCCCTGTTTTGAGGCGCAACTCCATCCTTATTATCAATGTCCCAGCCAAGCCCCTCTCTTCCAAAAAGTTTGTCAATAAACTCGCGCCGTAATTGAGTTTCGTTGTAATCCTTCAAGTAATAGTTCTTGTTTCTGTCAAATTGTTCAACGAGTTTTTCAACTATTGTGGGAGCGGGCATAACAACCAATTAACGCCTTTTGGATTTAAATGAATTAGAGTCCTCAAAAAACGTTTTCAAAACGTTTTTTAAAAGGTTTAAACAAAGGTTTAGGGTATGACGCAGCCGGACAACCAAGTAATCGCTTGCTTTACGATTACTGGCTAGGCTGCGGCAACCCCCTAATTTCTTTTGTGGTTGGGTGTCGCTCTTGGAAAAGTTAGACATTAAAATAATCGAGGAGGAAGTGCTGGCGAAGTGGGACGCGGAAAGCGTGCCCCAGCGCCTGGCCGAGAAGCGCGTTGGCCGGCCGCGTTACTTCCTGCTGGACGGACCGCCCTACGTGAACGCGCACCCCCACGTCGGCCACGTGAAGACCACGGTGTGCAAAGACGTTTGGACGCGCTACAAGTACATGAAGGGCTTCAACGTTTATTTGCAGCCGGGCTTTGACTGCCACGGGTTGCCCGTGGAAGTCGTGGTGCAAAAGGAGTTGGGCGTGGCGAGCAAGAAAGACATTGACAAAATGGGCATTGACAGGTTTGACGCGGCCTGCTTGTCAAAGATTCTGGACAACGAAAAAGTGTGGATGGATTACTACAAGGCGTTGGGCGCGTGGCGCGCTTATTTCACTCCCTACTTCACTTACAAGCCGTATTACGTGGAGAGCGCGTGGTGGACTTTGAAGCGGCTCCACGAGAAGGGGTTGTTGTACAAGGGCAGGGCGCCCACGTTCTGGTGCCCCGCGTGCGAAACCGTGTTAAGCGGTTACGAGGTCAGCGATTCTTACAAGGACGTGGCCGACCCATCCATATTCATCAAGTTCAAGGCAGCTGACGCCGACGAATACTTTGTTGTGTGGACTACGACGCCGTGGACGCTTCCCGCAAACGTGGCGTTATTCGTTCACCCCGACGAGGACTACGTGCGCGTGAAGGCGAACGGGGAGACGTACGTGCTCGGCAAGAAGCTGGCGGGCAAGGTTTTGAAGGAGGAGTGCGGGCTGGACTACGAGGTAGTTGAGGAATTCAAGGGAAGCGAGCTCGTGGGCCGCAAATACGAGGCGTTGCTTGACGTTGACCAGCAAAAGGTTCTCGGCTCCAAGGCGCACAAGGTTTACGCGAGCATCCCCATCATGCTGCACAAGAAGTATAAGAAGCACAAGCAGACCAACGACGAAAAAGAGGAGTTTGAGGAGTTCGTGGTGTTGACGGACGGCTCGGGAATCGTGCACTGCGCTCCCGGCCACGGGTCAAGCGACAACTACGTTGGCGTGCACTACGGGTTGCCCGCGGTCTCGCCCGTGGACGAGCAGGGAAGGTTCACGAAGGAGGTCGGGCCTTGGGAGGGGCGGTTCGTGAAGGACTGCGACCAGGAAATAATTGACCGCCTCAAACAAACGGGGTTGTTGCTGCACCGCGGAACAATCACGCACGCCTACCCGTTGTGCTGGCGTTGCAAGTCGCCGTTGATTTACCGTTTGAGCGACCAGTGGTACGTCTCAAACCGCGGCGTCAAGGAGAAAATGCTTGAAGCCAACCAGGAACTTAACTGGATGCCCGAATTCGGGAGGGAGGCATTTCACAACTGGCTTGAAAACAGCGCGGACTGGTGCGTTTCAAGGCAGAGGTATTGGGCGATTCCCATGCCGATATGGAAGTGCTCCAAATGCAACCGCTTTGAGGTAATCGGCAGCGTGGACGAGCTCCGCGGCAAGGCCGTGAAGGACCCGGGCGAGTTGGAGGACTTGCACAGGCACTCAATTGACTCAATCCAGTTGAAGTGCCCGTCGTGCAAGTCGCGCATGAGCCGCATCCCCGACGTGTTCGACGTATGGTTTGATTCCGGCATCGCGCCGTGGGCCTCGCTGGGCTACCCCTTCAAGAACCGCGAACTCTTTGAATCCCTGTTTCCCGCGGACCTCGTCAACGAGTCCCAGGACCAGATTCGCGGATGGTTTTATACGCTGTTGTTCGCGGCGCAGGCAACCCATGAAAAGCCGGCGTTCAAAAACGTCGCCATGATGGGGTGGGTGCTTGACGAGCACGGCAAGAAGATGAGCAAGTCGCTCAACAACGTCATTCCCGCAAAGCAAGGCATTGAAGAGTGCGGCGCGGACGCGCTCCGCCTCTATTATTGTTCGGACATCGCGCCTTGGGACGTCCAAAAATTCAGTTTGGAGAACGCAAAGGACTTGAACCGCTTCCTCAACGTTTTCTGGAACACCCTCCAATTCCTGGAGACATACGCGCCCGGTTTCCAGCCCGGCGAAGCCAATGCAAAAGCAGTGGAAGACGAATGGATCCTGTCGCGCCTGAACACCGTGAACAAGGCGGCGTGCGCACACGTGGAAAAATTCGAGTTCCACCTCGCCGGCCGCGCACTCACCGACTTCGTGTTAAACGACTTCTCGCGGTGGTACGTGAAACTCGTGCGCGACCGTTTTGAAGACGCACAACAAACCTATTACCGCGTGTTGCTGGACTCCGTGAAAA
Source organism: Candidatus Micrarchaeota archaeon UBA95 (assembly GCA_002499405.1). Taxonomy (GTDB): domain Archaea; phylum Micrarchaeota; class Micrarchaeia; order Norongarragalinales; family Norongarragalinaceae; genus UBA95. Next base: position 31,857 of record DALH01000033.1, read on the forward strand.
TGCTGGCGCCGTTCTGCCCCTTCACCACCGAAAAAATGTTTGAATTGCTCGGCGGCGAGGAAAGCGTTCACTTCCAGGAATGGCCAAAAGCCGGCGAATCCAACCCCGCGCTCGAGGAATCCATGGCGCTCGCCATGCAGGTCACCGAAGAAGTGCTCTCAAAGCGAAAGGAAGCGGACTACAAGCTGAGGTGGCCGTTGAAACGCGTAATCGCGGCAGCCGAACACGAAGCCAAACTCGCGCCCGTCAAGGACGTCTTGTTGCGCGCCTGCAACGCGCTTGAAATCGGGTTTGAGGGAGCCGAAACGAAAATAGACGCTGAAATGACTCCCAAAATCAGGAACCTTTGCCTTTACCGCGAGTTAACGCGCGCAATCCAGGCGAGCCGCAAGAAGGCGGGCTTGAACGTCGGCGACTGCATCGCGTTGACGATTGAAAGCGAGGCAAACGATTTCCTGCGCTCAAAACAGGAAGACCTCAAAGCCGACGTGGGTGCGCAAACAATTGAGTTCGGCGCGGTGAAAGGCGGGCACGCCGTGGAAGTCAAGGAAAAGGAACTGCCCGAAGTGCGCGCGGCATACGATAAAAAGCAATGACGGTGATTGTTTTTCATGGCCCTTGAAAACAGGAAGACCGAAAACTTTTCGGAATGGTACCTGGAAGTCGTGAAAAAAGCGGAGTTAATGGATTACTCGCCGGTTCAGGGCTGCATGATAATCCGCCCCCGCGCCTACTTCGTCTGGGAGAAAATCCAGGGCTTCCTCAACCAAAAGTTCGCCGAAGACGGCGTGCAAAACGCTTACTTCCCGTTGTTCATTCCGCAGTCGTTCCTCGAAAAGGAGGCCGAACACTTCCGGGGCTTTTCTCCGGAAGTGGCTTGGGTGACCATGGGCGGGAATGAGGCGCTGGGAGAAAAACTGGCTTTGAGGCCCACCTCGGAAACCGTCATGTACGACGCTTACTCGCGGTGGGTATCCTCGCACCGCGACCTCCCCCTCAAAATAAACCAGTGGTGCAACATAATCCGCTGGGACACCAAGGCGTTGAAGCCGTTCCTGCGCACGCGCGAGTTCTTGTGGCAGGAGGGGCATACCGTGCACGCGACCAGGGAAGAGGCGGACGTGGAGGTGCGCACGGTACTGAACTCCTACAAGGCGGTGTGCGAGGAACTCCTCGCGATGCCCGTGGTTCAGGGATTGAAGTCGGAAGCCGAAAAGTTTCCTGGCGCCGAGTACACGACCGCCGTTGAAACCTTGATGCCTGACGGCAAGGCGTTGCAGGCGGGGACGAGCCACCAACTCGGCCAGAACTTCGCGAAAATCTTCGGCGTGGAATTCAAGACCGCGGACGGCGGAAAGAAGTTGGCGTGGCAGACGAGTTGGGGGGCTAGCACGCGGTTAATCGGAGGAATGGTGATGCTTCACTCGGACGACAAGGGACTCGTTTTGCCGCCCAAAGTCGCGCCGTTGCAAGTCGTTTTCGTGCCCATTTACAAGACCGAGGAAGACCGCGGCCTGACGTTGAAGGCGTGCAGCCGCGTGGCCAAAAAACTCTCGTGCTCGTGGCTCGTGGACGACTCTGACCGCACGCCGGGATGGAAGTTCAACGAGTGGGAGTTGAAGGGCGTGCCCGTGCGCGTGGAAATCGGGTTGAAGGACCTCGCAAAGCAAAGCGTGACAATCGCCCGCCGCGACACCGGCGAAAAAGAGGAGGTAACCGAAGAAAAAGCCCACCAATTCATTGCAAAACTCCTTGAAAAAATCCAGGAAAACCTGTTCAACAAAGCCAAGAAATTCCTGGACGAAAACACGCGGGAAGTGCAAAAATTCGCGGAGTTCAAGCGCGTCATCGAAGAGGAAAAGGGCTTCATAAAAGCGGGGTGGTGCGGGAACGCGCAATGCGAGGAAGCCGTCAAGGAGGAAACCGGCGCCACCATCCGCGTCATCCCGTTCGAGGAGGACGAAACGCCCCGCAAATGCGTTTACTGCGACCGGCCCGCGAAGAACGCGCCATTGTTCGCGCGTAGTTACTAGTCTTCTTTGGGTTTCAGCGCCTTGACGTCGTTCGCTATCTGCGCGGCGAGCTTGTTTTGCTGGCGGTTGCCCTCGAAAATGCCGAGTTCCTTCAACTTCGCCTTGTTCGCCGCGAAATCCGTGCCGAACGCGTCCGGGTACACCTGCAACAACTTGTGCGCGACCGTCTTGACGTTCCTACCCTTCGTCCTACCCAAACTCAATCACCAAACCCAAAACCAGTTGGCTTAAAGCCAACGCAGTTTCCGTTTACGGGTTAGCAAGTCAACGCCTTAAAAGCGTTGTTCATCAACCCATATAGCCCCGAGCAGACTCGAACTGCTGTCCCCAGCTCCAAAGGCTGGTATCCTTGGCCACTAGACGACGGGGCTAAGCCCAGTAATTGGGGGGAAAACAAATAAATTGGTTGGCTTCCTTGTCTTAATCATGGCGAAGAAAAAATTTTTTGACGGCGACTTCCTTGACGATGACCCGTTCGAGGCAATGCACGAGATGATGGAGGAAATGTTCAAGGGCCCATTGTTCCGCAACTTGAAACCCGGCAATTCAAGGGTTCAAGGCATGCGCATAACCGTTGGGCCCGACGGCAGGCCCCGCGTCCAGCGCTTCGGCGACGCAGTCACCCAAAAGAGGAACGCATTCGAGCCGTGGGTGGACGTAATCGACGGCAAAAACAACGTGACGGTCGTAGCCGAACTCCCCGGCGTGGAAAAAAACGAGTTGAACTTGAACGCCGAAAAGGATTTCCTGACCATCAGCGTCAAGAACCCGGAGCGCCCCGTGCACAAAACAATTAAACTGCCCGGCGAAGTAAGAGAGGGGAGCGCCAAGGCGACCCTCAAAAACGGCATCCTTGAAGTGGTCCTGGAAAAAAAACACGAGAAGAAACTAAGGAAAATCAAGGTTTCTTAAAGTCAACGAGGTCTCCCAACGAAACACCTTCGCCACTTGTTTCCCGTGAGGCAAGGGAAAAGTGCGGCTCCTCCTCGATTTCCTTCAACAACCTGATTTTGAGCGCGTGCTCCAGTTTCTCGGCGGACTTGAGGTCGGGGTGCAGACGCTCATCCTCGAAAGCCGTAATCTCGGATTCGGCCACGCCCGACTTCTTCGCTAGTTGGAGGCGCGTCCAACCCCGCGCCTTCCTCGCCTCGCTGATGGTCTTCGCGTAGCCGTCCACCACGCGCCGCGTAACAATGGGCTTGCGTTCGCGCTTCCTCTCCGGGGCGGGAGCGCTGAAGCGTTTCGCGGTTTCACGGGAATAATATTCTGGGCGCGCCCCGTACCGCAAGCAATCCCTGCACAAAGGCACTTTGACGCCTTCCACGAACGCGTCGGCTATTGCCTCGCCCCCGCAAACGTGGCAGTCCACCATGACAACATTAAAAATCTTTGAAAATAAAAACTGGTTGGAATGGTTGCTCAAAAACACAGGACACGCGGAATGCAGGTTGCGGACGGCCACGAAGCAAAAATCTTCGCTGAAGAGGAGTCACCCCTGTTGAGGCGCGAGGAATTCGTGCCGCCGGACTGGGTGCGGACCCCGTCCGACGTGAGGGATTACAAGCAATTCCTGGACTACGCCGGGCCCAAGAACGCGAAACTGATTTACTATTACTTCAAGGTCGCCAACTCGTTGTTTCCAGGGCATTTCATTGAAGTGGTCAACGCGGAGAACGATAGGAAAGGCGGTCGCTTGGTGACCTACTCCAAAAAAGTTGAAACCGACCGAACGTATAACGTTTTTTACGAACACCTGAGGAACTGGCACAACGGCGGGAAAAAATGTGAGACGTGCGAGGAGTGCGCGAAACACCTTGCCCGCGCCTCATCCCCCGTGGTTGAGGAATTGAAACGAGAAATGCGTGATGCCGGAATCCGGGTGAACGACTCCCCGGGAAACGTCGGGTTCGTTGAAGACAGGCCGGTCTTCTTTGAAATAAGCAGGGTTGACGCAGGCAAACTCAAGGATTACATCACCAAAACCAGGAAAACGGGTTCCAAACGCTTGCTCAACTTCGTTAAAAGAATTGAAGAAATCGGTTTTGAATCACGGGAGTAAAGAGGAATGGGCGCAAAGGACTTGAAGGAGTTGCTTGAAGGCGAACGCGTTGAATTGGAGGCGTTGCGCGGCGTGCTCGCCGTGGACGCCTACAACACGTTATACCAGTTCGCCACCACCATTAGGCAGCCCGACGGCTCCCAGCTAACCGATTCGCAGGGCCGCGTCACCTCGCATTTGAGCGGGTTGTTCTACCGCACGTGCGCCCTCCTCGAAAAAGGAGTGAAACCCGTTTACGTGTTCGACGGCAAGCCCAGCGTGCTCAAAAAGCAGACCATTGCCCGCCGCGTGGAAAAAAAAGAGGAAGCCGAGGAGTTGAGGCAAAAAGCGTTGGATGAAGGCCGTTTGGCTGACGCGGCCCGCCTCGCGCAGCGAACCACGCGATTGACCAGGGAAATGGTGGGGGAAGCCGAGAAACTCCTGGAATTGATGGGTTTGCCGTGGGTGCAGGCGCCGTCCGAAGGCGAGGCGCAATGCGCTTTAATGGCTGCTGAACAAGGGGTTGTGCTGGCGGCGGCAACGCAGGACTTCGACGCCTTGCTGTTCGGCGCGCCCGTGCTCGTGCGCAACCTCACGCTGGCCGGCAAGAGGCGCCTCCCGGGCGGCCGCGGGTTCGTGGAAGTGGTTCCGGAACGTTATTACCTGGAAAAGGAGTTGAAGCGCCTGGAATTAACGCGGAAACAACTCATTTGGATTGGCTTGTTGTGCGGCACGGATTTCAACGCCGGCGTTTCCGGCGTGGGCCCGAAAAAGTCGTTGAAACTCGTGCGCGAACACGACTCGCTTAAAGGGGTTTGCGCCGCATTGAAAGAGGATTACGAGTCGTTCAAGGAAGTGGAGGAATTGTTTTTGCACCCGAAAGCCGCGAAAACAAGTGCGTTAGAGTTCAAGGAACCTGACAACGCGAAAATAATGGAGTTCATGTGTGATGAACGAGATTTTTCGGAGGAGCGCGTGAACAACGCGTTGAGGCGGGCGTTCAACCAGCCGTTGGACGAGAGCCAAGGCACGTTAAAGAAGTGGGTTTGATAATTGAAAATTTTGTTCAGAGGTAATCTTATATACTTCCTGATTCGTTAATTACCAATATGGTAATTAACGGCAAAAAAAAAGGGTTGGGGGCGTTCCAGTTCGAACTTCTTTCCACTTTGGAGAGGAATAAGAAACGCTTGTTCAACATAAGCGAAGTTTACCTCCTTTTCCCTAATTCCTCCAAAAATTTGGTTCGTAAAACGCTTTCAAAACTGGTCGGGAAAGGGCGCATCCAAAGAGTCAAGCGAGGCAGTTATCTCCTGGTCCCCTTAAGGGAGGAAGATTATGCATTAAATGAGTTGTCCTTGGTTGAAGAGTATTTTCCCGGGGGCTACGTTTCATTCCTTGCCGCAATGAGGTACTATGGTTGGACAACCCAATTACCCGCCACAATTCAGGTAATAACAACCAAAACCCGAAAGAGAAAAAAGTTTCAAAACACGATATACATTCCCGTGAGGGTTCCCGAAAAGAAGTTTTGCGGATACGAAAAGATTGGAAACGTAAGGATTGCAACAAAAGAAAAACTCATAATTGATTGTTTTTCTCATCCTAAATATTGTGCCGGGGTGGGAGAAATTTGTAAGGCCATTAAGCAGGATTCGCGTTCAATAAACTGGAAATCGGTCAGATATTTCTTGGATAGGGCGGGAAACAGTGCGGCGGAACGGAGATTAGTTTATTGTTTAAAGTTTTTGCGCCTGAAAAACGCGTTGAAACGTTTTGAGGAAAAAAAGTTTGAAGGTTATCGCCTCCTTGACCCTTCCAGCCCCGCAAAAGGAAGATACGACTCAAAATGCGGGCTCAGATTAAACGTTGACCTTGAAGAGGAAATGAAGTGAATGAAGAAGTTTGACGTTGACGTGTTGAGGAGAACGGCGCGGAATACAAAAATGAATTTGGGCAACGCCGAAAAGGATTACGTCCTTTCGGCAGCCCTTTCAAAAATGGTTGAAACAAAGCTGGCGGAAAAACTCGTTTTCAAGGGTGGAACCTGCATCAAAAAAATTTATTTTCCCGAATTCCGGTTTTCTTCGGATTTGGATTTTTCCCTAATCCAGGAAAAGGACTGGATTCAAGAAATCAGAAAGGCATTTGAAAACAAAACCGTTGAAGGCGTGCGGTTCACAAAAGTGAAACGTCTTGAAAGAACAAAAGAAAACGTTGCTTTAACGATTCAATATGAAAGCCAAATAAGTGAACCTGGACACGTTGACTCAATTAGAGTGGAAATCACGCGGGAAAACCCGCTCTTGATGAAGCCGAAGAATCAGCCGGTGAGGAATCCGAAGGACTACGACTTGCCTGAAATACGGTTGCCGTGCATGCAACTGGAAGAAATTTTTGCGGAAAAAATTCACGCAGTATACAACCGACCCAAATCGAGAGACTTATACGACGTTGATTTTTTGCTTGCACAAAACGTAAAACCCGACAAACGGTTAATTGAAAAAAAGCTTGCATTGATTTCGACGAAGTTGACTCTGGAATCATTTAAAGAACGCATGAGAATTTTGGAGCCGCATTGGGAACGCGACCTAAAACAAGTGATGGCTGAAGCGCCAGATTTTGAAGAAACGACTCAACGAGTCATTGAAAAACTGCCGTTCAACACGTTACGAGGTAGTCCAAAACGTTTTGGAGGAGCGTCGTGGAATTGATGGCTTCCAGGGGGTAGGCGAAGTAAACTATTTTCCCGCTGTAACGCGTCTCAAACACCAGGGGATACTCCTTTTCGCCGTCGCGAATCACGGCGAGGGTGCTCACGTAACGCGGGTCAACGTGCACGCGCGCGTATTCCACGTCGCCCAAATCTATTTCGGGCTTCAAACCGTTCATCATCATGTGACTTCTTTGGACAATCTTCATCTCGGCGTTCCTGGAGGCGTTCGTGGACTCGTAGGTCGCGCTCAAGACGTCAGACAAAAAGTTGAAGCCGCGGGTGTCCGAGTAATTCAACAAAAAGTTTTCGTAGTAGTGGGGGTTGGAAACGTTTTGGTTCGCAACCTCGGCGTCGTAAACGCGTTGCAAGTCCATTGAACGCGCTTTCTCCATTTCCACGTCGTCGGCGTAGAGGTTGGTCAAGGAGTCGCCAACCCAAATCATTGACCCGCCGCCGTCCAAGTAATCCCTCAACGCTATTGCCTGGCTGAACGATACGGTGCGCGCCTCTTCCACTATGACGAGGTCGTATCCTTCAAGCATTCCAGC
>DALH01000033.1:39399-42261 GCA_002499405.1 Candidatus Micrarchaeota archaeon UBA95
CGCGAGTGCGAGCGCATGATGGTGTTGCAGTAAATGTCGCACCAGTTGCCGGGCACCTGCGAGCAGTGCACCCAGTTGAATTTGGTGAGGAGGACGAGTAACGCGACGAGCATCAAGGCGAGCACCAAGAGGTGCACGACCTGGCTCATCAGCGACGTCTTCCCTGTTGGTAAAGGCATACTAGTAGTGTTGGCCGCCCCACTCATTTAAATATTTGGTGGGCGGTAAAACTGGTTATGCAAAAACAGCAGATTCACACGCCGCAGAGTTCCACGGGCTTGATGCGCTTTTATGACGTAAGCGCGAGCAAGATTCACGTGGGGCCCGAGGCAGTGGTGGGCTTTGCCCTGGTCGTGGTTGCCCTGGAATTGCTTCTCGGCGTAATCGGTTAGACAACTACGGAGTAAAACCCGCGCTTTTTCTCTATTACCTCGCCTTCTTCCTGTAACACGGTCAACACGGCGAGGCACGCGTCCGGCGCCAGTTTGGAGCGGGAGGCAATTGTTTTGAGTTCGGCTCCTCCCCCCGCCGCCTCCTTTACAACAGGCGCCGTCTTTTCAAGGTAATCCCGTGAAACCACGTAAAAACGCTTGTCAAAGCCGCGCACGCCCACCACGTCGCCGCACTTGATTTTTTCGGCGAGCCCCTTGGACAACTGGCGCGCCTCGTCCTCGCTGTTGAGAATCAGGTAGTCCGCTCCGGTCTTCGGCTTCTTCGCGGGCCCGGCTTTTTCGGCGAGGCTGCGGTTCACCAAGCCCAAAACGCCTTCAGACAATTCAACGAACGCGTAGTCGTCCCCCTCCTTCAAACCAAGTTTCTTGCTGAGGGAATCGGGAACCGCAACAGCCAAAACGTCTCCGTGCTTGAACAAACGCATAATTAACCCACACGAGTTTAACGAAACAAGGAAATAAAAGCCAAGATGGTTAATCTCTTCTGCAAACTGCAAAATAGCAGCAATCCTGGCACCTGAGTTCGTAAGGCGTTGGTGAAGGCAATTCCTCTTCGCTGATGACTCTTTTTATCTCTTTAATTAACTCCTCAACTTCCAGCATATTTTCAGAATTAATGTTCAACTTAACCAAATCGTTTGACTTAATAAATTTAATGAAGCCAAAGGGAACACTATAATCAAACATGCGAGTAACCAGCAAGGCCTCAACAAACAACTGAAATTTCATTGTCCGATAAATGGCCAGCGGTCTAAAACTGTTTTTTGCTTGAAGCGGGTACGCCTCATTCGCTTCTTCATTTAATAACAGGCAATCCAAAACGGTTTGAAAACCAAGTTCTTTTGAAAACAAGGGAAGATTATATCGTCTCGGTAACTTGGGCATTCTTTTTGCTATCTTGGTTCTCTTGGATTTCCGATTGAATTCAACGTGTTTTTCACGCCCTTTAACCTCCTTAATGGTAGTTACTTGGGGGTAATGCAAGACGTTTTCAAAATAAGTTATCCTTGGGCAGTACAAGTAATTCATTAGGTCTCGCGCCGACAAGACACCCCGTTTATCCAATCATTTCACCAAGATGAAGTCCTTTTGTTTGGCCTTCTCTTCATCCAAACTCCCAATAATAAATTTGTTTTTAAAACAAGATTCACAAGCAGGTATCAGAAAAATACAATCCGATCCTTCTTCGCCTAGTATGGTCTTGAATCGGATTGAAAGCATTTCTATCTTATTCTTTGATAACCTACCCAAAAAAGCACTTTTTTGGATTCTAAATAAACCGAAATTCTTGCATTCTTCTGAAATTTTACTTCTCTTCTTATTGTCACTTATATCATAGATAACCCAGTAAAGCATTTTCACCACTTGTGCACAAAAGCTTCAAATTCAACCGAGTTTGGTTTTAACACTTTTTTCGCAACCAACCGGGACTGCTTTAAAATTTCGTCTTGAAAAGAAAACTGCTTATTTCCCCGCTTAACCTCAGCATGCAGCCCACCCATTACTGCATCAATTATTTTGCTTCACCCCGCCTTACTAAGAAAACGTTTTGAACACTCTTTACTCGCCTCAAAATCAGTCTCATTAACCTGCTTTTGCGCAAAGAGGGTTATTATCGAGCGGTCAACAACAACCGGCCTAAATCCCTCTATCAAGTCCAAAACCATTGAGGGCTTTCCGTAACGGTCGGTGTGAAAAAAACCCAGATAAGGATCTAAACCCGCCAAAACGCAGGACTTCTCTATCTCGGAGTATAAAATCCCGTATCCATAGTTAAGGAAAGAGTTCACGGCATCAGAACCATCCCTATCTCGCCCCTCAAAAGGGAGTATGTCAGTCAAACAAGAAAAATACAGGTTGGCACAATTACCTTCTATCCCAAATAACGTATCCCGAATCTCTTCAAGGTCGTTGCTACAAGAAGCAACTTCTCTTGAAAAAGAAAGCATTTTCTTTGCCGTAATCAAAAAATCTTTTCTCTTCCTTGACTTCGCCAAGGACTTAAGCAAATAAGCTTGATTTACTATCTTTGCTTCAATCAACTTTTTGACTATCTCGGCCCCAACACCATTGAAACAGGCTTCAAGCTGTCTCTTTCGAGTAAGCGTTGTTCCACCCAGCTTACAAGGATAAATGCGACCAACCGGCGTCCCCCGCCAATCCAAGTAAACAATATCAATATGCTTGCTCATAGCAAGTTTGACCGCATCGGTTGACAATGTAGAAGCCTTAACAAGAATTATTTGTTCAATTTGGTCGGCGGAAAACTCTTCAACTGAGTTCTTTTTACGAATCAAAAAGCGATTGCCTTTCTTACCAACCGAAGCGCCGTAGTCGTCAATTATTAATTGCATAAAAAAAATACGAAAACAATCTAATAAAACGCTTGCATTCCTAGTTTCTCTAATTA
>DALH01000026.1 GCA_002499405.1 Candidatus Micrarchaeota archaeon UBA95
AGGAAGCGCACTCCGTCCGAGTCCGAGAACGTAGCGGTTCCCTTCGTGGTGTCCACTGACGAAACCTTGCCGATTGCCGCGCTCAAGTCGTTCCCTATTGCCCGGCCCAAAACGCCTTCAATTGCTTCAAGCAAACATTCTCCGGTCTCGCAACCCGAGTCCAGGGTTGCCGTGCCCGCGCCGTTCACTTCAATGAACGCGCCCTCGCAGTTCAACGGCGCCTCAATTATTTTGTTGGGCAGCACCACCAAGCCGTTTTCCTGCGAGCGCATTCTGGACAAGGCGCGGACCTTGCTCCAGTAATCAGTTAACGCGAGGCGCACGCTTCCGTCCTCGTTGTAAATGTATATTCCGTCGGTTGACAAGGAAACGGTTTGGTCGCCGTTCTGGTAATTCTCCGTGAACTTGCAGCCCTTCTCCCCCAACTTGTCGAACAACCCGCCTTTGACTGACCACGCGCTTTTCTCTATCTGGAAGTAATACAATTCCTCTGGTTGAACTGCTCCAACTTGGTTTGTCATGACCGCCTTGAAGTTGAGTATCTCACTCATTCCCTCCAGTTGCTCCTCGGTTGCCGCGCCCGAGTAACTGGTTTCGCTCGCCGAACCAATTCCGAGCGCGTCCGTTATTGAATCTATTCCCTGCGTGATTTGGTTGGTCGCGTTCGCGGCGGGTTCCTCGCCGCCCTCCAGTTTCTTGTAGGCGAGAATCTTGTATTGCGAGTCCTTGCAGTTCGTGACGTATTGCGTGCCCAAATCGTTGTAAATCCATATGACTATCTGGGTTGGAGTCAACAAACTCGTTATTTGCGAGAAGGTTTTGCTGAATTTTTCGCCGAAAACCGTGCGGCCGATGCTTTGCAGCGGTTCATTCGCGATGGTGCTCCATTTTTCCGTGGCTTGCTTCGCCGCTTCTTTTGATAGTTCGTTTGCTACCTTGCTTCCTTCTGCTTTTGCCAGCTCTCTTAGGCTTTTGTATCCCCCGACCTGTAGTAGCTGTTTTTGTATGGCTGGTTTGTAGAGTATTTCGCTTGCCTTGAAGCTTGGCAGTACCACGGTTGCCCCGAGTTCCCAGACCTCGGCGATTACCAGCCACGTTATGAATCCGGCCTTTATGCCGTCAAGTTCTTCCTCGCTGCACTCCATTCCCTTGCCGTAGTCATCCGGAACGGTTGAGGTCACCATGTCCACCATCATCAAGGCGAAGCCGACGCCGAATCCCTGGCTTAACTCCTTTGACGTCCTCCAACCGATTACGAGGGGCAGCCCGATTCCGACGGCGTAATCGTATATTTCGCTTCCGAACTTTCTTTCGATTATGCTGGTCGGCAGGACCTTGTTGGTTTTGAACGTCATCTTGGTGTAGTCGTCCGAGGTTGTGCCGCGCACGTCTTCAAAATTGGTTGAGTCGGACTGCCCGCGCCAGTTTGTTGAAATGCTCCATTTTTCCCCTGCTTTGAGGCTGGTAACTGAAGAGTCCTGTTTCGTGCTCGTTTGCGTTGACTGTGCCTTGTTTATTAGAATTACTTTTCCGGGGCTGAATGCTTCGTCTGGAACGACCACGCCCACGTCCGAGGTGAATCTTTCCAACAGTTTACCCAAGCCCATCAGGCCGGTAACGTCTTTGAAGCCCGAGGAAACCTCGCGGTTTATTATGAGTTTCAAATACTCGCTTTCTCCCCGCGAATTCATTCTGAACAGCATTCCGTTACTCAATTGAAACATCATTCTTGCGGGGCCCATCCAGCCCAAGCCGAATGCTAGGCTGCTGAAAACCTTTCTTCCGGCCAGTTGGGAAATTGTTTTGAATTTTATTAAATCCGGGTCTATTTTGTCCGCAATCAATGTGCCTTTATCTTGCACTTGTCCAATTGTTTTTGTGAAGTCTTTCTGCGTTTTTTCTACGAATTCATCGGTTAACTTTTTTCCCGAAATAGCGGACGCGGTGCGCGACGCCTCCTCATTCAAGCGGTTTATGTCCGCCTGCAGTTTTTCCTTGTAAGCGACGCCTACTTCCCTGTTCTTCATTGCAAGCGTTCCGAACAGCATTCCCGCGTAGAACTCAAAATCGTTTATTCCGCCGGCGAACCGGACCCAGTTATCATAAAAAGAGGGAATCAAGATGTGTTGGGCGTTTTGAAGTGTTGCCGCCGCAAGCGTGCTGTCCGCGGTGAAGTGCTGGTTTGAGGTGGCGTTCTCGTCGTCGGGGTCGCCGTTGACCTCCTCGGTCGGCGCGTAAACGAATTCACCGCTCGCAATCTCGCTGGAATAAGTGCCGTAAGTAAGGTCCGAGTCAAGGAGCGCCGCGTAACTCGCGCGGCCCGCGAAGGTTTCGTCAAGCATGCACGACTCCGGGTTTTGGGCTTCAAGTTTGTACAAGTCGGAGAGCGCGATTTCGTTGCCGCTCTCCGGCAAAGTGATTTTGAGTTCCTGCACGGGGTCCGTTGGAATTGTGGCGTCCGAGTCCGCCGGCGGAAGCAAGCCGAGTTCGCGCAACGCGTCCACGAAATCGTTTTTCTTGCCGCGCGATTCGGCGTAGGCGCGAGCAGTTACGATGTTCACTTCAAGGTCTTCGGGGACCTTGCCTTGGATTAGGCGGTTCTCCATTCCCAGACCCGTTGCCGTGTCCACGGGTTTCTCGCCGAGGAGGGTGGCCAGTTGGGTGACGGGAATGCTTTGCGCGTAAAACCCGAGGTTTTTGGCTGGGCCAGTCATGGGGTTGTCGAACGACAAGTCGTTTGCGAGCGCGTCCGCGCGCGCCAAGTCGTTTATTTCGGTTGCCGTGAACCCAAGCGTGGCGTCCCAGAGGCGTTGGCGGTCTTCGTCCGCGATTTTGTGTACGGTTACGCCCCCGCAGTAAGTGACCTGGTCCGCGGACGAGGGAGGGGCTTCAAGGGGTTCGGCTTCTTCGGCGGAAACCGTTGACACGAAAGCATAAGGCAGGAAGAGTTCCATGCAGAGCAACAGGATGACGGTTGAAGCGAATTTCTTCATCACAATTTTTACGGCGCGCCTTATTAAAACACTTATTCTAGGCGCACGCACAAAGTGGTTCGGTAAACGCGTTTGCCGTCCCGCGTCTGGGTCACGAGTTTGCGGGTCTGCTTGAATTCCATGCCCAGGGAGTGAACGAACTCTATTGCCGGTCTCTTGCGTACCACGAAGACATCTGCGCCGTGCCTGGATTCCTTGACGTCGGTGACGTGCGTCTTCCCCGAGATTTCCTTGACGGCTTTGCGTGCCAAGGCAACTGCTTTTTCGGCTGGTCCCCTAATTTGAATTATTGCTTCGTGGTAGCCGCCCGACTGCAGGCTGCATTCGGGGCAAATGGTCTTTTCGACTTTTTCGGGCCACGCGTTGTTTACCCAGTCCTTGCCGGCGCGCACCTTCTTGCACCGCGTGCAAACCTGCAACGGTTTTCCCTTCTTTTTTCGGGTTCGGAACTGGTTTTGAAGCGTGGGCTCGCATTCAGCGCAGAACGCGCCGTTGAAAACGCCTTTCCTCCCGCACTTGGGGCACGTCTTTTGCATGGGAATTGTTTGGGAAAGCCTTTTTTTAAGTTAGCGGCATTCAACTTAATTGCCATGAAGGTGGACCGCAGGGCTGAAACGATTAATGCCAGTAAGGTGTTGTTCTCGCTTCCCTCCAACAAGCGCTTGCTTGCCTACTTGTTTTACTCCTGCTTTTTCGCTGGGGTGGTCCTGCGCTTGGCTTACGGGACCGAGCCGTTCGAGTCATTCGTGTTCGGCGGCTCCGAGGGAGTCCTGTTGCTGGGCTTGCCCGCGTTTTTTTCGGCGGTGTTCGCAGCGTCCCTCTTGTACCGCAAAACTTTTTTTGCCTACCTCAAGCAGTTCCTCTTCGTTTCGTTGTTGTCCGCCATGCTTGCCGCGGTAAGCGTTCTCGCCGGCGCGTTGTCAGGAAAACTCGTGTTGGTGCAATCGGAGGCGTTCGTCCTTTTGGGCAGCGCCTTGATGGTTGGGACGTGGTTCGTTGCCTTGTTCCTAGTGTTCTCGCAGAAGACGTGGAAGGCGATTCCGGTATCGTTCACCCAGAGTTTTTTCACGCTGGCGTTCATCGTGGTGTGGGCGAAGTTCGGCGCGTTTGAGAGCACGCTCACCGTGAGTTCGGGCGCGCTCGCGTTGTTGAAGAGCGTCGTCGCTTCCTCAATAATATTGTTTGCGGTGTGGGCGGTTTTCACGATTTTGAACGCGCCCGGAAAAAAGAATTTCGGGATTTCAACGGTTCACGCCACCGCGTTGTTCTTCGCGCAGTGGCTGCGCGGCAACAAGGGCTTGGAAGAAGTGCTGGCTGACTTGAGCGAGCGCGCCCAAACCTATTTGCAGACCGTGGCCTTCAAGAACGAGTCCAACGAGGTGAAGGCGCTCTTTGTGGTACCCGGCGTGCACTACGGGCCCTTCGGCAACTTGGGCGGCAGTGAGTACCCCAGACTGATTTCGGAGGCGTTGGACAAGCGGTTCAACGCGACCACCTTCGTTTTTCACGCCACCGTCAACCACGACTTCAACCCCACTTATTCGTCGAGCGCGCAGGGAATCGCGAACACGATTACGCGCGACGTGGAGGAGGCCCAGCATTACTCGCGGGATGCAGCGTTCCTGTCTTCCAGAAGCGGGCACTCGCGCGTGGACGGCTATTCCTTCGGCGACACCGTGTTCCTGTCGTTGTCGCGCGCGCCTTTGACGACCGACGACATTGACTTGTCAACTGGCACGGCTCTGCGTTTCAAGGCGGAGTCCAGGGGCTTCAAGCATGTGGCGCTGGTTGACCGCCACAACTCCGTCGGCGACGGCAAGGTCTTTGAGATGGGCGCCCCCGAGTACTTTGAGTACGAGGCGGCCGTGGATGCGTTGAAGCCCGAATACAGCCAGCGTTTCCTCCTCGGCGTTTCCAAGAAGCATTTTGATTTTGATTTGAAGAGCGGGGTTGCCGGGGCGGGCCTGCGCGTCGCGGTTTTCGAAATCGGCGGGAAGCGTTCGTGCCTCCTCCTCTTTGACGCGAACAACGTTTTGTCCGAGTTCCGCGAAAAATTGTTGAAGGAGTTGGGCGACTACGGTTTTGAGTTCGTGGACTTGTTTACCACGGACTCGCACTCCGTGAACACTATTAACGGGACTCACAACCCGCTTGGCGAACACTGCAACCAGGACTATTTGCTCGCGGTTTCGCGCGAAGCCGTTGAAGAGGCGTTGGAGGATTTGGAGCCGTGCAAGGCCGCCTTCCTGGACAAGAAGATATCATTGACCGTGTTCGGAGCCAAACGCCAAAACGAGTTGATTAGCACCATCAACTCCGTGATTTCAATTGCGAAAATCGTGGCGCCCCTGGCGTTAATCGTTTCCGTGGTGGTTGCGCTCCTGCTCTTGGCGGTTTAAAACAGGTTAAAGGCGTCGGTTCCAGTATTATGTTTTATTTTTCAGACCGTGTAAGCCGCTTTAAGCGTCCTTCACCGGAAAGCACCCTCTAAAACGTATTTAAACGATGTTAGATTACTATTTCTCAGAATGGCTCTTGCTGGGTTTCGTGATTTACGGTTTCAAACGAATTTAGCGGGAGCACGGGCACTTACCGACGGCGCGTACGATTTTAGGGGTATCTCCCCCACAACCCCCCTATCTTCGTTAAATCTTAATTGGACTGAAGAACAACTTCCCGAAAGAATACGCACAAAGCACGTTCACCGCTTGCATCCTTATCTTGGTAAATTTGTTCCTCAATTAGTCGAAGTTTTTTTAAGAAAAATTGAGCCACAAAAGGTTTGCGATCCGTTTTGTGGTTCGGGTACTACCCTGGTAGAGGCTAACGCATTAGACATACCTGCAGTTGGCGCGGATATTTCAGAGTTTAATTGTCTTCTCTCAAAAGTTAAAACTGCTCATTACAATCTGCCTAAGCTGGAGAAAGAACTTAAGTCGGTATTAGCCAAAACGGATTCTGCGGTTAATTCATCTAAACAGTTTCAAACTCAAAGCGATTATCTTAACTGTTGGTTCGGCCACAAAGCTTTACGGCAGCTACTTGCTTATCGCACTTTGTTGAAAGATTATGAGTATTCTGATGCAATGAAAGTAATTCTTTCAAGAGCTGCACGCTCTTCCCGGTTGACTACCCATTTTGATTTGGATTTTCCGAAAAAACCGCAAACTACGCCGTACTACTGCCACAAACACCGGCGCATTTGCAAACCAACTGACGACGCAATGGCGTTTCTTTCGAGATATACTGGCGACACAATAAAACGCATCAAAGAATTCTCTAAAATACAAACACGCGCGCCAGTTCGGGTTATTTGCGGCGATTCTTCTTCCTTGCGTTTTCCAGAATTTGATGCAATAATCACTTCTCCGCCGTATTTTGGTTTGATAGATTACCACGAACAGCACCGCTATGCTTACGAGCTTTTGGGTTTGAACGACAAGGCGGATTTGGAGATTGGTTCGGCAAAGAAAGGCAAATCCAAACCAGCTTTACAGCAATACCTTTCCGATATTTCTCGCGTTTTTAAGAACGCTAGAAAGTCTTTATCCGATGACGGAACGGTGGTTATAGTCGTGCACGACAAGAGCGAACTTTTCGAAGAACTGGCCTCAAAGTCGGGCTATTATCTTGAAGCAAAACTATCCAGAAGTGTTAACCGCCGGACTGGAATGCGTAAAACAGATTTTTTGGAAGATGTACTCGTTTGGAGGCCTGCATAATGCTATCCGTTTCAACAAAGCGAGAAATCAAAGGCTACCTTGAAGGGTTTATCCAGGGGTTAATTGAAGAGCATAAAGCCGTAACTTTAAAGCCATCGGATACCCGACCGACTAAAAGTTTTTCCGAGCAGGGCGCTGTAAAGCCATTTCATGAAGCTCTGCTTCCTGACGGCATTTTGAGGATAACTGACTTTGAGCGTTCCTTTTCGACTAAATTGGGTTCAACTTTTGAAGCGTCCGCCCAATTTATTTGTCGCGATCGGTTCGCAGAAGCGATAAGGGGATATCCCGTAGTTGGTGGGGTCTCAAAAAAAGCAATTGCTTTTGTCGAGAGCACGGTTAACCGAACCGGCAAAGTTGGTTGTAAATGGTCGTATCCAGCACTGACCAAGAAAGTAGCATCTTTTCATGGTGCAGAGTTAAAACGCTCCTGCGTAGCCGATTTGTACTTAAAAACGAAATCGGGCAAAGAGCTGTTTTTTGAAATAAAGAGTCCCAAACCAAACAAAGGACAATGTTTAGAGGTTACAGATCGACTACTTCAAATTCACGCTATACGAAAAGCATTCGCCCCTAGAGTTAGGACCTATTTTGCAATGGCGTACAATCCTTATGGTGAAGCCCGTTCAGCTTACAAGCACAGTTTTACTACGAAATATTTGGATTTCAAAAATCAGGTTTTGATAGGAAAAGAATTTTGGGATTTACTTGGCGGGAAAGGCACTTACGAAGAACTGTTGGCTATCTATCGTGAAGTCGGTAGGCAAAAGGGTCCAGATATGCTGGACCAATTAGCGTTTAATTATTAGCGCAGTAGGCTGAGAAAC
>DALH01000028.1 GCA_002499405.1 Candidatus Micrarchaeota archaeon UBA95
ACCATGACGTTGTCGTACAACGCGTTCATCTCCTTGAAGTAATGCTCTGCCTCTTCTTTTTCACCGTCCTTCAACGCGATTTGCAGGGCGCGCCTTAATTCTCCAACGCAGTCGCAGAGCCCGGTGAGCCACTCCAAATAGGGGATGCTGAGTTCCTCGTAGTCGGGCACGGGTTCGCGGTTCTTGATTGCGTTAAAACACATTATTTCCGCATATTCCTGGTAGGCGATGCGCGTTATGCCTTCGAAGCCGTCGTCCATGGCGCGCAACTCTTTTACGGCGGCATCCAACGCCTCCAAGTCGGGCTTTTCGCCCACGTGCAAGGCCTTGATTGCCTTCGCGCACGCGCGCACCGCGTTCCGCGATTTTTGGAGCAGCGCGGCTTGGCGCCCCTCTTTTTCCGCGAGGTCTTCGTCTATTCTGCTTATTGCTTCCTCTAATTTCATTTTACGCAATGGTTAAGGGGGGGAATGCCTTAAAACCTTGCTGCGGTTAATTAAAAAACGTTTAAATCGCTGTAAACCCTTTAAGTTTCAAGAGGTGGAATAGTGCCGGCTCCAAGTTTTGACGAGTTCGTGGAAGACAAGTCATTGTTCAAGAACAAAGGCGTCTTGTCCCCCCACTTCGTGCCCGAAACCCTGCTCTACCGTGAAAACGAGTTGCGCTCGGTGATGCGGGGAATAGCCCCCGCGTTGCGCGGCCAGCGCGCCACCAACATGTTCCTTTACGGCAAGACGGGCACCGGCAAGACGGTTTGCGTCAAACACGTGCTGGACAAGCTCATGGACCGCAAAAGCGTTAACGCGTTAAGCGTTTACATGAACTGCCGCGTTTACGACTCGCGTTACAAGACGTTGCAGAAATGCGTTTCCGAGTTCCAGCCCGGATTTGCGAAAACGGGTTACTCCTTCGCCATCCTCTACGAGGAGTTCCTGGACTGGATTGAAGGCGAAAACAAGGATTCCACGCCCAAACACGTCGTCATCGCGCTGGACGAAATAGACCTGGTAAAAGACCTGGACTCCCTGATTTACTCGTTAACTCGGTCCAACGACGACTTGAAGAAGGGCAGCGTGAGCATCCTCGGCGTGAGCAACAAGGTGGACTTCAAGACGCGCCTGAGCGCGCGCAGCAAGTCCTCGCTCTGCGAAACCGAGCTCGTGTTCAACCCCTACAACGCCGAACAATTGCAGGGAATCCTCAAGCAACGCGTATCCGACGCCTTCAAGGAAGGCGCGGTAACGGATTCCGCCATTAATTTGGCCGCCGCAATCGCTGCAAGCGAGAACGGGGACGCGCGGTACGCCTTGACCCTCCTGATGCGCGCCGGCGAACTCGCCGAAAAAAAGAGCTTGAAGAAAATAGAGGACAAGGACGTGGAGGCCTCGCGCAAGGCCGCGGACGAGGACGCCGCCTTTGAAGTCATCGGCGCTCTGCCAGTGCACCAGCAACTCCTATTGTATGCCTTGGCTACGCTGCCGCAGGACGCGCGTTACAAGAAGTTGTTGGAGGAAGGCGGCGAAAAATTTTATTTCAGCGGCGAGGTCTACGAGCAATACCGCCGGATTTCAAAGCGCACGGGCAAGGACGCGCGAACCGCGCGGTGGTTCCGCGAGTATTTGAACGACTTGGAGGGCGCGGGCCTGATTACGACGCAGCAGAGCGGGAAGGGAGTGCGCGGCCACACCACCTTGATTAAGCCGGCTTACGACTCCAGGAAAATCAAGCGCGTCATAGACAAAATGCTTTTCTCGGCTGATTAGATGGCGGAATCGTTTTTGTTGGTTGGCCTCGTGGGCGCCGCGTTGTTTTACGGCTATTTGACGAACGAGTTCTTCAAGCGCACGAAAATACCGGACGTCTTGCTCTTGATTGCGGCGGGCATACTAATCGGACCCGTCACGCACCTCGTGGAGCCCTCTGATTTGGCTGGAGCCGCGCCCTTTATCGGTGCACTGGCTTTGGCGATAATCGTTTTTGAGGGCGGGTTGAAAACCAATGCCTTGAAGCTCGCGCGCGTGGTTGGCGAGGCGTCGTGGTTCACCGTTCTCACGAGCTTGCTGACCGTGGCCGTGGTTGCCTTGGCGGCGCTCTCGTTTGAGTGGGGTTTGCCGCAGGCGTTGTTGTTGGGTGCAGTGCTGGCGGGAACGAGTTACGAGATAATCGCGCCAATGGTGCGCTCCTTGTCCTTGTCCGACAAGGCAAAGAATTTGTTGAATTTGGAGAGCGCGTTCAACGGCGTTTTGGCGATAGTGACCGCGGTGGCGGCAATCCAATTCGTTAAAATGAATGCGTTGGACTTGCAGTTTTCGGCGCAACTCTTCGCTTCGTCGCTCATCGTGGGAATTGTTTTCGGCGGAGTAGCCGCCTTCTTGTGGCTCAAAGCAATCGAGCCCTTCAAAGGAAAGCAATTCGCTTACCTCCTGACATTGGCGAGCGTGTTCTTGTTGTATGGCTTGACTGAATACGCTTCAGGCAACGGGGTTGTTTCCGTGCTGGTTTACGGAGTCGTGTTGTCCAACGCCCACGAATTCGTGAAAAAGAAGGCGTTGCTGGACCCAGCAATTCCGTTCTTCCAGACCGAGGTCGCTTTCCTGGTAAAAACCCTTTTCTTCATTTTCATGGGCGTAATCGTGGACTTGAACGCGTTCACGAACGCCGTCATAGTGCTCGCCCTCGCCTGTTTTTCGGCCATCGTGTTGACGCGGTTCGCCGCCACGCGCCTGCTGACGCGGCTTGACGAAAAGATGTTGGCGGACGAGAACGCGGTGTGGAGCATTCTGCCGCGCGGCTTAACCGCGATGGTTTTAGCAAGCGTGCCCGCCTCCCAAGGCATCGTGGTGCCCGGCCTCGTGGAAGTCACGGTGGTCGTGGTCCTCGCAACCAACTTGTTCACCACGGCGGCCGTGTTCGCCCTGGAAAAAAGTCATTGAAACCTTTTTTTGGAGTGGGCGTGGTCTCCGGGCTGCTGCCCGCCAGAACCGCTTCCCGGCTCCAGCCAGTTGAAGCCCTCAGGTACGAGTAGTTCCACTGGAAGCAACGGGTCTCGCGCTCTTTTTAAAATCATTTGGCGTGCGTTAAAGCATGCATTCAAGCGGTGCAACAACACAACAAAACAAATATATACCTGAAAAGCATAAGTATATGCTTATGCAGAAGCAAGTTATGCTTGAACGAATTGGCCACTCGCCGACGCTGCACACGGTGTTAATGGTTGAAGCAGCGTTGGAGGCGGCTGGAGAACCAATAACCATAGCGGGGTTGAAGCGTTCCTTGCCGAAGAAAGTACTGCACTCCACGTTGTTGACCGTGCTTGATTACTTGCAGCAAAGCGGGAAAATCCTGATTACGACTAAGGGAGTGGTCTGGATTTTTGCGCCGCGACAAGAAATTGAGGCGCTCAAAAAACGGGGAGTAGAACTTTGACGGTTAAAGTACTCATTGTTGACAACGCGCGCGAGGAATTTGAGAAACTCAACGAAGTAGTTGGCCGGCAACGCGCAAAAGGGGTAAAGAATTCCGAAGAAATCCAGCTCTTGAAGTCAATCAAGAAGAAGAGCGAACTCCTCAAGTCAAACCCCGCGTACGGTAACAAGATTCCTCGCAAATTGTGGCCAAAAGAATTAGTGGAGAAGTACGATCTCACGAATCTTTGGCGCGTTGAATTAACGAATTACTGGCGGATACTTTACACGTTGAAAGGCGACCGCATCGAGGTCTTGTGTTTCATAATAAAGTTGTTTGACCACGAGACGTACGATAAACTCTTCAAGTACAATAAAACGTAGTGCGCCGGAAGCCAGCGTTGTCGGCGTCAGCTTCGCGCTTCCTTGGCTAACACGAGAATGGTTTGAATCGCGTGAACGCGGAACAAGTCCTCCAACTCGTTCCCGTAGAGGAACGGCGCGAAAAACCCTTTTTTCTCGTTCTTGAACTCGGGTAACGCCTTCAATTCCTTGACGCGGTCCGAAACCTCCATGGGCAAGCCCTTGGAAGTGATGTTGTGCGCGTAATAATTGCGTATGCGCGTCAACAACTCCACGTTCTTCTCCAACTCTTTTTGCCCGTCAAAGAAGCCGCGTGCCTTCAACAAGGACAGCTTGTTGTTGAATTCGCCCAAATCCTTGTCGTCAATCACTTTTTCGGGGTGCTTGAATTCCCGGCACACCAACTCGTTCACGAAGTAATTCACGTACAAGTGGGTGATTATGGATAAGAAGCGCACGCCGCGCAAGCCGTGGAACTCAAGCACTAATTGCTGGAATAACTCCTGGTCGGTCTTGCGCTCGTGTTTCCTCACTTCAAGTAAACCTCTCCCCAGTACTTGTCGTAAACGCGGAAGTCCTCGGTGTTCGTTTCCGCCTTGATGCGCGCGAATTGCGCGGCCTTTGAATCCAGTTCGTCCGCGTAGTAGACCAGGATTGCCTCCGTGAACATCGGGGTTTTCGGGGCGCCAAACTCATGCTTGCCGTGGTGTGCAAGCAGCATGTGCGACAACTTCAGTAACACGTGTTCGTCCAAACCCGTTTCCACTGCCTTCTGCCTCACCATTTCCTCTCCCATGACCACGTGGCCGCGAAGCATTCCCTCCTCGCCCACCTTGATGCTCGTAGTAACCTCGAACTCCTTTAACTTGCCGACGTCGTGCAACAACGCGCCCGCCGCGAGCAGGTCCAAGTCCACGTCCCCATATTCCCGCGCCGCCTCCCGCGCGATTCGCGCCACGGCCAGGGAGTGCTCCAGCAAGCCGCCGAGCCACGCGTGATGCAAATACATTGCAGCCGGGGCGCGCTTGAATTCCTTCGCGAATTCGGGGTCGTTCCGGAAGAAGGAGTCCAACAGTTTTTTGAGGCCTTCGTGGCGCACGGAGTCCACTAATCCGAGGAGTTCGGCGTACATTCCTTCAATGCTTTTCTTTGATTCCGGCAAGAAGTCGGCCAAGTCGTAGTTGTCCGCCTTGGTTATGGAGCCCTTGCCCTCGTTAACGTCAATCTTCTTGCGGTCCTTCCACGAGCCCACGAAGCCCTGCACGCGGACCACATCGCCTTCGTTGAACGAGTCGTGCGCTTTTTGCACGGCAACTCGGTCGTCGCCCCCCCAGTAACTCACTTCCACTTCGCCGGTCTTGTCGGCCGCGCCAAAAGCGAACCGCCACCCGTTGGCGTACTGGACAACGGAGCGCTTGTATTTCACGCTGAAAAGGGCGTCAACGGATTCCCCGACTTTCAGGTCTTCAACGAATTCCTTCATTTTCACTCAACCTTGTGGTACTCAAATTCAACGTCAATGTTTGCCGAGCCGTACGTAATGGTTTTACTGCCCTTGATTGCTTCCCTTCCCTCGGCGTCCACCGCCGGGTAATCAAACTCGCCGTCAAGGAAGTCAACGTCGTTCAAATCGTCAATCATGCATCCGCCGGTCTCAGCAGACGTCTGGGTTTCGCCGAACGAGAGCATGAGCGCGAAGTTAACCCAGTCGTTTTCGCGCTCGCCAAGGTTCAAGCTCGCCTCCTGCAAGTCGAATTTCAGTAGTCGCGGCTTGTCGTCGTCGGGGACCTCGTAGTACTCCTTGTAATAAGAGCCCGAGCCGGTGCGCGACATGCGCGTTTCAGGCATTCCCTCAACCATGGGGGGCAGGTAACTGGATTCCGAGTAACTGCAAGTCGCCGTTTCGGTGAGTACCACGAAAGCGTCCAAGTCGGAGTCGTAGTAGGCGTCGTCCTGCATCGTGAGCGTGATGTCGTAACTCTTCTCAATTCCGCCGCCGTAAACGCGGGCTTTTGCCCAACCCGACCACAAGGCGCGCGCGCCTTGGCTGCCTTCTTCGGCGGGCGCCGGCGCGGTGCAGCCGAACAACAGCAATGCGGATAAGAGTATTACAAGTAATTTCTTCATTTTGACTCCACCCGTTAAAACAACGCCGGAAACCAATAAAAACGCGCGCTCAAAGCAAAGGGGGAAGGGGTTTAAGGGGAGGTGGTCTTGTTCTGCTCAACGTCCGTGTTGAACTTCTTGTTGTGGATATCGGTGTAAACCTTCCAGACCGTTAACACAAGTATGCCCGCAACGAGCAAGTCAAAGGATTCCACTATTTACCCAGCAAATAGCACGAATCAAGGGAATAAAGATTTTTCGGTTGTTTCCTGAAATTAGGAAAGGGAGGGGTTTTGTTGTAAACCCCTGAAAAACCATCCTCATTTGTTGGCGAACAAGTTGTACAGCATGTACAACGCGGACAAGCCGACGAGTGCATACACCGCGGTGTTCAAAGGCGGGATTCCGCCCACCAGCGTTTCAACCAGGTTCATGTTCGCGAGGCCGACCAAACCCCAGTTCAAACCGCCGATTATCACGAGGATTTCGGCGATCCAGTCCAAAGCGCTTTTCTTCAAATTGCTTCACCCCGGTGGGTTGACGCCACCGGATTCAACACTGGACACGGCTTTAAAACCGTTCTTCAATCCGTTGATTGACGAAAAATAGGGGGTTCACTTGAATTTGTCGGGCGCGGCTTTCGCGTCGTATTGCACGCCGTTCAAGAACCCGACTCTCAGGACGAGGATGATTGCGACCGCGCCAAGTATGCCCACGCTTATTCCGAAGCCGAGCACCGACAAAATGAATGCGAGCACGAGGATTTGAATGAACAAACCCATGTACTTCCACTCGGTTTGCTCGCGTTCTTCGCGGTCAACGGTTTTAACCATAAAAGCTTGGCGCCGTCTGAATTTAAAATCATTGCTTTAGTGTTTCAGGGGCCCGCCGCAATTCAGACCCCGCAAATCGTCTTGATTATGGAGCCATCCGCAGCAACCGTGAACACTTCTTCGTTGCCTTCGGCGTCCTCGGCGAAAACGTTGTAGAACGCTTCATTCAACTTGACGGCGTTCTTGACGGTCAAGCCGCCACGCGATTCAAGGTAGTCCCCCACCGCGTAACGCGCCTCTGCCTCGCTCAAAACGAATCCGTCGCCCTCGTATAGCGCGGGCCCAGGGTAACCCTCAAAACACCAGCACGAGTCCACCATGCACTTGAACAAGGCGCATGGGTCGTGGCGGTGTTCCTCGCAGTGAGCCGGTATTTCCGCCGTATCCAAACCATTCAGCGAACTCAAGTCGTCTTCGCCTAGGTTATTGGTCCACACCCAGGTTTTTACGAGCCATAACGAGGCAACGACCACTAACACTACTCCCAAAACCAGCAACCCGTTGACTTTCACGGTTGAAAGCAACCCGTGAACTCATTTAAACCTTTTCCCGAACTTGAAAACAAAGAAATACTCGTGCAACCCCTAAAACCGTAATGAAAGTCGTCGGAGTATACCACCAAACGCGGGACTCACCCCTAGTTTTCGGCTTCATGGGCCGCAATTTAAGGAGTTTTCCGGCCACCCGCGAAGTATCTTTCACGAACAAATTCATTGAGAGGAACTCCAAAATCGGTTTTGAACTCCCTTACACCGAAAAAGATTTCGCGGACCCCGAAGTCAAGACCTGGCTGAAAACCGCGCCCGACCTCAGATTCAACAAGGCGGTTCTCTTATACGCCAAGAGAAAGAATGCTTCCGTGGTTCACGTGGAAAATGAGGACTTGCCGCGCCTCCTCCACGACATCGTCGGCGCCACCCTGAGTTCCTCCGTTAAAAAAGACGTGGTGCCCGACAAATACGCGAAACACTTGGACATCCTCTTCTCTGAAGCCAGAAAAACGCCGGAATTCAATTTAAACGAATTCTGTTCAACTTTCCAGGTCTTCAGAAGCGTCCTCATGCACGAAAAAGCGTTGAAGGAGGGATGCCAAACCCTGGTTATGGGCGCCAGCCACGCCCGCCACCTCCAACAACTCGGCTACGAAAACGAATACCATTACTCGCCCATTACAAGCAAGAACGTGGAAAACGCGGATTACTCAAACGAAATAACGGCGTACAAGAAATACGCGCCCGCGTTCAGGCAGGCACTCCAAAGAATAAGTAAACTGCGGGGTT
>DALH01000038.1 GCA_002499405.1 Candidatus Micrarchaeota archaeon UBA95
AACTTCAAATGATTGCCTCGCCGAGAATGAAGGAATATTTTGACTCCGTCAACTCCAAACTCAAGAGCGCCTACGAGGCGGCGAACAAGGCGCGCTCGCGCGGGCTCGACCCAGACACGCAAGTGGAAATTCGAATCGCGCCCGGCGTAGCCGAACGCGTGGAAGGGCTCGTGGGACCGAACGGGGTTTCAAAACGCTTACACGAGTTGCTGGTTGAGACGAACCGGGAAACCGCCTGCTTCAAAATAAGCGAGGAAATAGTGGATGGAAGACACTGCGAGGGTTCCCGGGAGGAATTGTTGGAGCAAGGCGTGCGCACGGGGCTCGCCCTCTTCACCGAAGGGGTGGTAAGCGCCCCCATCGAAGGAATCTCAAAGGTGAGGATACTCAAGAATCCGGACGGCTCCTCTTATGCCGCCGTCTACTTCGCGGGCCCCATCCGCGGCGCGGGCGGAACCGGACAGGCATTCACGTTGCTGCTCGCCGACCACGCCCGGCGAAAAGCGGGCCTCGCGAATTACCGGGCCACCGGAGACGAAGTGGAGCGTTACGTGGAGGAATCAAACCTTTACGCGGCGCGCACGCGCGCGGGCCAGTACACGCCCCGAGAGGATGAGGTGCGCCTCATCATGCGCGAGTGCCCGGTGCGCATTGACGGCGAGCCCACCGAGGACTACGAGGTGAACGTGCACAGGGACGTTGCAAGCATTCAAGTCAATAACAAGCCGCACAACCGCGTGCGCGGAGGAATGTGCCTCGTGTTAAGCGAAGGCATCTGCCTGAAGGCCGCGAAAATCAGGAAGATAGCGAAGAAGGCCGGCTTGGGTTGGGAATGGATTGAAGGCCTGATTAAGGTCTCCAAGAGCAGCGAGGAAAAAACCGAGATAAAGCCCGTGAACAAGTATATGCGGGACCTGGTCGGGGGCAGGCCAGTGTTCGCTTACCCAATGCGCCGCGGGGGGTTCCGCCTGCGTTACGGCCGCACGCCCATGTGCGGCATCCAGTCAAAGGCGATGCATCCCGCGACCATGGAGTTGCTGGACTCGTTTCCAGTAATCGGCACGCAGGTGAAGACCGAGCGGCCCGGCAAGGGAGCCGTTGCAACTCCGTGCACCGAGTTGTGCGGTCCGGTAGTGGAGTTGGACGATGGAAGCATCAAAAAAGTGGAGTCGCGCGAGGAGGCAATCGGGTTGAGGGGCCGCGTAAAAAAAATCCTTTTCCTTGGCGACCTGCTGGTGTGTTACGGCGACTTCCTGAAAACAAACCACCCGTTGGTGCCCGGCGCGTGGTGCGAGGAATGGTTGAAGGAACTGCTCGCCGAAAAAGGCGTTGAAAAGACGCGCGAGGAATTAAGGGGATTGTCCTTCAAGGAAGCAATTGAATTGGCGCGCGAAACCGACACGCCCCTGACGCCCGCGCACACGCTGCCGTGGAGCGACTTGACGCGCGAGGAATATTGCGAACTCGCGGAAAAGGTTTTTAATGGTGCGCGAACCGATTACGAGTGGTTTGACTTGAAGGCGGTGCGCCTGGAAAAGAATGCGAAGCCCCTCCTGGAATTGCTGGGAGTTGAACTCGTTGAAAAAAACGGGGAACCCGTGGTTGAAGGCGACGCCGCCAAGGCCTTGCTTTACGGATTTGGTTACGACGCCCGGCAAAAGCCGCGCAGGGAAGCGTTCGACTCCGCTTTCGCGGAACAAAAAAGTGTTTTGGAAACCATCGAAAAACTTACGGGCGTGAAAACCAAGGCGTGGGCGGGCATTTACGTGGGTGCGAGCATGGGGCGCCCCGAAAAGTCGCGGGAACGCGCCATGCGCCCCCCGGTTCACGTGCTCTTCCCAATAACGGGTTTGGGCGGGTCAACGCGCAACGTGGTCAAAGCCGTGCAGGTATTGAGCCGCCGCGGCGAGTCCTTCGTTGAGTTGGAGGTGAACAACCGCGCGTGCCCCGAGTGCGGCAACAAGACATGGCAACTCGCCTGTCCCAACTGCGGCGAGAGGACCATTCAAAGAAAGGAGAACAAGTCGTCCTACCAGAAAGTGGCCCTCCCCAAAATATTCGAGGACGCGACGCGCAAGACGGGTTACCGCCCAAAACAATTGAAGGCCGTAAAGGGAATGATTTCGGACGTCAAGACCCCCGAACCCCTTGAGAAAGGCGTGCTGCGCGCCAAGCACGGTGTCACGGTTTTTCGTGACGGTACGTGCCGCTTTGACGCAATTGAAATTCCGTTGACCCACTTCCGCCCCAGCGAAATAGGGTTAAGCGTTGAAAAGGCGAGGCAGCTCGGCTATGAAGTTGAAAGCGAAGAAGACCTGCTTGAGTTGAAGCCGCAGGACGTGGTCATCTCGGATTACGCTTTGAATTACCTGCACCGCGTCACGCGCTTCGTGGATGACCTCCTCGTATACCAGTACGGCCTGCCCGCATACTATGACTGCGAGAAGCCGGAGGATTTGTTTGGCGAGCTTCTAATCGCGATTGCACCCCACATCAGCGCCGGCATAACCGCGAGAATCATCGGGGTAAGCGAGGTGCGCGGTTTGCTGGCGCACCCGTACCTGCACTGCGCGTGCCGGCGCAACGCGGATGGTGACGAGCTCTGCGTCATAATGCTGATGGACGCCCTCCTCAACTTCTCGCTCGCCTACTTGCCTTCGTCGCGCGGCGGGAAGATGGATGCCCCCCTGGTCTTGACGGCGATTCTGGACCCCAACGAGGTGGACGACGAAGTGCACGCAATGGATTGCTGTTCGTCTTACCCTCTTGGATTGTATGAAGCCGGCGAAAAATTGTTGAACCCAGCCGAAGTGAAGGTGGACGTGGTGGGCGACCGTTTGAACACGGAAGCGCAGTACGAGGGCTTCGGTTACACGCACGAGCACTCGTTTGATGCGCCCGTGAAAACGAGTTACCTTGCCTTGCACGACATGCAGGAAAAAGTGGAAGCCGAACTCGACTTGATGACGCGCATCCGTGCCGTGGACCAAAACGACGCCGCCGAGCGCGTGATTCTCTCTCACTTTTTACCGGACTTGTACGGCAATCTGCGCTCTTTTTCCAAGCAAAAATTCCGTTGCGTGGACTGCGGCTTTAAGTACCGGCGCGTGCCGTTGAGCGGAAAATGCAACAAGTGCGGCGGAAAGATTTTGTTGACGATTAGCCGTGGAAGCATTGAAAAGTATTTGGGCATCAGCCAGGAACTAGCCGAAAAATACGAGTTGCCCAACTACTTGAAACAGCGCCTCTCCCTGATTCAAAAAGAGATTGAAAGCATATTCCAGGACGACAAATCAAAACAGTTCTCGTTATCTGATTATGCTTGATGCTAGAGTTTTCTTTTTTTCGTAAACGTTTTTTCTTTTCATTAACGTTTTCTTTCTTTACAAAGAAAGAAAAAGTTCCGGGAAAAGAACATTAAAAATCAGGTAGCGCCCTAATACTGGTGACCGCGTTGTTCGGGGGAATGACTGATGGTTTTAAGGCAACCTATAGTGTGTGTTCTCGGTCACGTGGACCACGGCAAAACCACGATTTTGGATAGCGTGCGCCAGACCAAGGTTCAGTCGCGGGAAGCCGGCTCAATAACCCAGCACATCGGCGCCTCGGAAGTGCCCGTTGAAGTGATTCAAAGGTTTTGCGGGGACATGCTTTCCAGGATGAGCATTGAACTCACCATTCCCGGCCTGCTGTTCATTGACACCCCGGGCCACGAGGCATTCGCAAACCTTCGCAAGCGCGGCGGCAGCATTGCCGACATAGCCGTGCTCGTAATCGACGTGAACCAGGGGATTCAGAACCAGACGCGCGAAGCAATCACGATTCTCAAGGAGCGCAAGACTCCTTTCGTCATAGCGTTGAACAAGGTGGACGCGTTGACGGGTTGGCGGAGTTCGCCGAACGCGTGCTCTGACTTCGCGGCGCAATTCCCCGACGCGTTGCAGCGCCTTGACGAAAAAATTTATGGGTTGGTCGGCGAGCTGTACGGGGATTACGGCATCAACGCGGAGCGGTTCGACCGCGTAACCGACTTCACGAAGCAGGTCGTCATGGTTCCGTGCAGCGCGAAGACGCGTGAAGGAATAAGCGATTTGTTGTTGTTCGTTGCGGGGCTTGCACAAAAGTATTTGGAGAACCGCCTGGAGTTGCACGCCGGGAAAGCCAAGGCGAGCATCCTGGAAGTGCGCGAGGAAAGCGGGCTCGGCTACACCCTCCACGTCATACTTTACGACGGCGTGCTCAAGGTGGGTGACCCCATTGTTTTCGCCAAGGCGGACGGCGTGGTGGAATCCAAGGTGAAGGCGTTGTTCAAGCCCAAACCGTTGGACGAAATGCGCGACCCCAAACAAAGGTATTCGCCCGTCAAGGAAGTGTTTGCGGCGTGCGGCGTGAAGGTTGCCTGTGACGGAGCCGACCAAGCCCTTGCCGGGTCATCCCTGTTCACGGCTGGCGCTGTGGCGCGGGAAACAATAGAAAAAGAGTTGAAGGAGTTGTCGTTTGACCGCAAAGGCGACGGCGTAATCGTCAAGGCCGACGCCTTGGGCAGTTTGGAGGCGATAACCGCCATGTTGAAGAAGCGCGGCGTGCCCGTGAAAGCCGCGTCAATAGGGGCGCCCTCCAAAAAGGACTTGATGGAGGCGAAAGCCGTGCGCGAACGCGAGCCCTTGCGCGGCGCAATGCTTTGCTTTAACGAGAAGGCGAGCGACGAAATAAGGCGGATGGCAGAAGAAGAAGGCGTGCACTTGGTTGAGGAAAAAGTCATTTACGCTCTGGTGGAAGGGTACGAGCGCTGGGTAAAGGAACAAGTGGATAAGGAGCGCCGCGAAGCGTTTTCCAACCTCGTGTTGCCCGCGAAAATCACGACGCTGCCCGGCTGTTGTTTCCGCGCCAGCAACCCCTGCATTTGTGGAATCCGCGTTGATGCCGGGCGCCTCAAGAAGGACGTGGAATTATTGAACGGGAAAGGCGAGTTGGTGGGCCGCGTGCGCTCCATTCAAAAAGACAAGGAAAGCGTTGACGAGGCAAGGAAGGGCGACGAGTTGGCGATAAGCATTGCCGGACCCGTTTTCGGCAGGCAACTACGCGAAAACCAAGTGCTTTACGTCCGCATACCGAAAAAGGACTTGAAGCAATTGGAAGGAAAATATTTCAAGGCGTTGACCGAAGAGGAAAAGGAGTTGCTCGCCGAAACCAAGGAGTTGCAGGCATGATAAGCATAATCGTTCCAACCCTGAACGAGGAAAAAGTGATTGAACGGTGCCTGCGCTCCCTCAAAAAACAGTCCTACGATGGGCGGACCGAGGTAATAGTTGCCGACGGCAGGAGCACGGACCACACCCGCGGATTGGCGCGGAAAAACGGCGCCCGCGTGGTCGTGGAAAAAAAGCGGAGTGCGGCGGCGGAACGCCAGCGGGGCGCGGAGGCCGCAAAAGGCGGGGTACTCGTTTTCTGCGACGCGGACGCGGTTTACGACTACAACTGGTTGAAGGAGTTGTTGGCGCCGTTCAAGGAAAAAGAAGTGGTTGTAACGCACGGCCGCATACTCATAGACGACGGCACGCACCTTGAAAACATTTTGGCCGAAGGCGGCTTGAACCCGTTGATGCGGTTGTCGAACTGGCTTGGCCTGCCCAACGGGGCCGGCAGCTCGCTTGCAATACGGCGCGGAGTGTTCAAGGAAATCAAGGGTTTTGACACCGGCATGAAAACCGGTGAAGACATCTATATTCAGCGCAAGGCCTTGGAACACGGCAAGAGCGTGTTCTGCCCGGACTCGGTCGTCTTCGTTTCCCCGCGCCGCCTCCGAAGGTGGGGTTACGCCAAACTGATCGGGTTTCACGTGGAGAACTGGTTCAAGACGCAGTTCCTCAACTCCCACAACCCGGAATACGAGCGCGTGAGATGACCAATTACTTTCGCTTCTTTTTGGAAACCCACTTTATTTCTTTTTCCCCGTTTTCCAGCTTGAAGTGAACGTAAGTCCTAAGCGAGAACAAGAGGAGCAGCATTGCGAGCGCGAGTGCGAGAGCGCCCAGGAACTGTGCCGCCTGTTCGCCCATTATTTCATAAGAGTAATAGGTGACCGAGCGAATCGCGAGGAGGACGCCCAACACGACGAGAATCGGCAGCATCCTGGACCCCTTTACTCCCTTCCACGCAATCGCGGCGTAAATTACGAGGATGGGCGCGAGCACTATGCTGAAAACCCGTAAAAGCGAGGTTAAAAATTCCATTAACTCCATTTTCAATTCCCTCCCATTAATTGTTTCGTCAATTCATCGAAGCCGCGGCGGTCCATCGCGCTCACGGAAAACGCCTTGACGCGCTTTCCCGCGGGCTCAAGCAATTCGCGCAACGCCGCGTCCTCGCCGAAGCCGTGCAACCCTTTCTGCGGGTTTTCGTCCGTGGAGACGTCCGCCTTGTTCAGCGCGAGGAGCACGGGCAACCCGTACTTGAATTCCTGCAAGGCGGCGAGTAGCCGCGCCTCAAACTCCTCGTTGGAAT
This sequence comes from Candidatus Micrarchaeota archaeon UBA95, assembly GCA_002499405.1. Classification (GTDB taxonomy): domain Archaea; phylum Micrarchaeota; class Micrarchaeia; order Norongarragalinales; family Norongarragalinaceae; genus UBA95. Next base: position 6,505 of record DALH01000038.1, read on the forward strand.
CCGCCACGAACACCACGGAATCTGCGTATGCCTTCAGGAAAGATGGGTCGGACAGGAAAACCTCCACGGGGGCTTCAACGTCAAGCAACAACACTTCGCAACTGCTTGAGTTCAAGGCGTTTGCCACGGCGGAGTCCCTTGCAAGCGACGAGTAAACGCGTTTCAGGGCCGCGTTGTAACCCAAACCGTATTTTTCCATTATCGCCTGCAGCGAGTAGCGCTTGCGCACGTCGAACACGGGAGAATACTTGATGTGCTTGCACGCCGCGTCAAAGTTGGCCACCCCGCAGTCCACGCCGTTCTTCTGGAAGTGCTTGGACAATGAGTAGGCCAGCGTGCTTTTTCCGGCGCCCTCAAACCCCAGCAAGGCGATTTTCTTCACGAAACAAGTAGTCGCCGACCCCTTAAAACCGCTTTTATCCCGCAACGATGTTCTTCAACGCGGGATACATCTCGAATAACTGTTGCTTGGCGAGGTCCTCGTAGAAGCGGTAAAGAATGCCTACGGTGAGCAGGATTCCGGTTCCCGTGCCGAGCGCGCCCGTGATGTCCGCGAACCACGCGAGGATGCCCACGAAGACGCTTCCGAGCACGGTGATTACGGGTATATAGCGTTCCAGTATCTTGCGGGTCACGCGCGGGTCCTGACGGAAGCCCGGTATTTGCAGTCCGGACCGTTCCAGTTGTGAGGACACGTCGGCCGCAGTCATATTAGTGCTTTCAATCCAGAACCAGCCGAAGATGACGCACAGGACTATGAGGGCGATGCCGTAGGTAAAGATGTGGAGGAGTTCGCGGGGTTGCAGCAGGTACTGGAGGTATGCCTGGTAGCCGCCGGTGCCCATGGGCGAGGCTTGTATTGAATTGACGTAGTAAGCAAACCCGTCAACGGCTTGGTTGTTCTGGTAGGTGCCGAGCACCGGGAAACCCGCGCCAGACAAGAACATCCCCATCAACTGGATGTTGAGGAGCACGGCGCTTGCAAGGATGACGGGTATGTTGGACACGTAAAGAAACTTGATGGGGTAGCGGGCGCCAAGCCCGCGCGCGCGTGCATACGCCAGAGGCAATTCAATTTTCATTCCTTCAATGTAGACGACCACGCCGAACACGAGCAGCATGAATGCGAGCGGTAACAGTGTCCAGATTGCGGTGGCGACGTCGCCGCCCGCGATGTAGTAAATGGCTTGCGGCAGGAGACCCGCGGGTATGCCCGTTGCGGCTTGCGCCAAACTGAACGCCCCGATGAACACGGTTTGGGAAACTCCCGCCGCGATGAACAGCGAGATGCCCGAGCCGATGCCGTATTTTTGGACGACTTCGTCGAAGTACAACAGTATGAGCGAGCCCACGGCGAGTTGCAGGGCAACGGCGAACTGCGTGAAGAAGAAGGAGCCGAACAGGGAGATGCCGGCGTCGGCGGCCACGTAGCCCGAGAAAGTGTAAATGAATGCTTCCATGAACGACAAAGCGATTGCCAGGAGTTTTTGGAGGCCTTGATACATCCGCTTGTTTTCGTCGTTGGTCAAATCAAGGTTAATCATTTTCGCGCCCACGGCTAGTTGGAGGAAGATGCTGGCGAGCACGATGGGGCCGATACCCGCGGTAATCAGGGAGCCCGCCTTGCTTCCCAGCAGGATGTCCAAGCGCTCAAAATACTGGATGCGCGACGGGTCCGCCCCCCACGGCCGAATCTGGCCGAGCACGAAGAAGATTACGAGTATTCCAAGGGTCCACAACAGTTTTTGTTTTAGGCCGGGCGCGCGTTCGGGGCGCTTTACCTCGGGCAGGAGGTTGATTAATGGTTTGAGTGCTTCAAGCATGGTGTTTCATCAAAGCGTTATTGCCTGTCCGCCGGCCGCTTCTATTTTTTGTTTGGCTTTGGCGGTGAAAGCGGTTGCAGTCACCTTCACGCTTCGCGTGAGGTTTCCGTTGCTTAATACCTTGGTGTTCTTTAAAACGATTTCCTGTTCTGGCATGGCCTGTATTTCGTCGAGCGTTGTTTTCCCGGTTTTTACGCGGCCGGACTTGAAGCCCTTTTTGGGCGGCTTGTGCTCGCCGAGCTTGATTGTCTGGAGCCACTTGTGCTTGTGGTAGCCGGCGCGTCCCTTGCCTCCGCGGCAGCCCTTGCCGCGGCGGTTCTTGGTGTTCCCGCCCCCGAAGGTGCGGTTCCCCAAGTGCTTATTCTTCCTTGAATGGATTCTCCTCGCCATTTTCAAAGCATCCTCCCAATCAATTCGTTTATTGATTCGCCGCGTTTTCCGAGTGCGCCCGACGGATAGGGTTTCTTGATGCTTCCACCCCAACCCTTGCGTGGGGGGTGCAGGCGGTATGGTTTCCCGCCTTTTTCTTCGAGTTTTTTCAGGGTTTCGTCGTTCACGTGTCCCCACGTGACGTAGTCCGTCACGACGTTGAGCATTCCTTTGAGGGTCTCGGTTTCTTCGAGGACGATGCACGAGTGCTTGCGCGTCAAGTGGAGTTGTTCCATTGTTTCGCGTGCTTCGTGCCGCACGCCTTGAATGCCTCTCACGCGGATTATTGCGATTTTCATTCGGATTCACCATTCCCCTTTTCTTCTTGTTGCTGGCCAAAACCGTGCTTCAAGTGGTTTAACTCGTCCAAGGCGTTGACGGTTGCAACCAGCGTGTTGAAGTCGTTGCGGGTGCGTCCCTTGATGAAGGTCCACGCGTCCTTCAGGCCGACGAGTTCGAGTACGCGGCGCGTGACGTGGCCGGCGACCAGGCCGACCCCTTTGGGCGCGGGCTTGATGGTTACGGTGCTGCTGGCGCACTTTCCGGAAACGGTTTGCGAAATGGAGTGTTTTCCGCCGCATCCGCACTCCCACGAGCCGCAGCCGAAGGGCACGCGAACAACGCGTTTTTTGGCGTCGCGGATGGCTTCACTGATTGCGTCGCGGGTTTCGGGCGCCTTGCCTGCGCCGTAGGCGACGTGACCGTTCTTGTCGCCGATTACGACGACGGCTTTCATCTGCATTTTGCGCCCGCACGGAGTCATGCGTTGCGTGCTCTCTATTTCCAGGACGTCATCCTCCATGTTCGGCAACAGGACGTCGATTATTTCGGGTTCCAGGACGCGCTGCCCCGAAGCGAGCACTTCGTCGATGTTGGTTACCTGCCCCGACAGGACCGCTTTTCCTAGGGTGGTCTTGGGAACCCACTTGGACAGCGCGTCTTCGCCCCGGTTTGAATGACGCCTTTGATTCCTTTTCCTAGCCATAAATCATTCACTTCTTTTTGCGATAATTTTTTCTTTTGCTTGTTCAAACCCTTCCGCGTTCAAGTGCTTTCCCGCAATCCTGTCTTCGGAAGGCATTTTTTCTTCTCCGTAATCGGATTGCAGGCCGGCGTCCAAGGCGCCCTTCAAGCAAGCGAAAACAATGCTTCCCTTCGTTGCGGGGTGCAGGCCAACGTCGAGAACGATTTCCTTCACGCCTTTTTCCCTTGCCTTGACTCCTGCGAGGAGTCCCGTCAGGTAAGCCGTGGGCGTGTTGCGCTTGGGCTTGAACCCGAGTTTTTGAAGGGTTTTGGAGTGCACGGTTACCAGGCATTGGTCTCCGTTCTCGTTGAACCGGGTAACCTGGCAGATGACCCCGCGCAAGGTCTTGCGGACCACCAGGCGGGGCTTGCGGCTCTTCAGCAGGCTGATGCGTTTCGCGTAATCCGTTCTCCCCTCGCGCCTGCGGCGGAAATGCACGTCGTACAAGGGACCAGTTGCCTTACTCATTTAATTTAATCACTTCAACAACTTGTTTTCGTGGACGAACGCCAGCAACGCCTTCTTGCTCTTGAAGTTGTTGCCTTTGACGCGGCGGTAGAGTTTCGCGTACTCGCCTTCCTTCAACAACGGCTTCAGCTTCGCGAGCAACGCGCGCTGGGCGCGGACGCGCTGCATCCACTGCTTTTTTGAGTCGCCTTTGGAGCCCTTCACGCTTCCGACTCCGCGCCTGCGCCTCTTACGTTTCTTGGCGTCTTTTTTCCTTGCCTTGGCGCGCCCCGTCCCGGTTTCCGGCTTGACTTTTATTGCGCCGGATTTGGCGAGGTCGCGCACGTCGTCCGCAGTGAGGGCTTCGCCCGCCTTTTCCTCGTCCACTATTTTTATGCGGGACTTCCCGCATTTGAGTACTCGCGCGGCAATCCTCTTAATGGTTTGCAGACTCATGCGTTTAGCACCTTGATTCCTTTTTTCCTGGCGGCTTCAATTATTTCCGCCTTTTTTTTCCTGCCCACCGAGCCGCCGATTCTGGCGGCGAACCCGGGAACGAGGCCCTTCACGGAGAACGCGAGTTTTTCTTTTACGCCGGTCGGGTGCAGGCCTTTTTTTTCGGCGGCCGAGCCGTAACCCGCTCTGGGCAGGGCCCCGAAACCCCTTTTTTCCACGCGCTGCTTGTTGTCGATTCCGCGGGGCTTGCGCCACGAGTCACCCACTCGCTTCTTGTAACGCTTGTTTTGCCTAGCGAACCCGGGTTTTTTGTTCATTCCTTCATTCCTCGTAATAAATGCCGTCCTGGAACACGCGGTTGTCCAGTGCCCTGACCTTCGTGACGCGCACTATGTTTGAAGCGGTTTGGCCCACCTGTTCGGGGTCGTTGCCCGAAACGATTATTTCCGGGCCCTTCACTTCCACCTTCACGCCGTCGCCGAATACCTTGGTTTTCCGCGGCGTTTTCTCGCCCAAAAAGTTTTTGATGAACACTTCGCTTCCCTTTACTTCGACGCTGATCGGGAAGTGGGCGTAAACGATTTTCAGTTTTTTTTGGAAGCGTTCTCCGGAGAATAGGTTCTTCAGGTGCGAGGAGAGCGCGCCCGCCATCGCGTTTTTTTCGCGGGACGGCTTGCCGTGCGGCTCCACGATTACCTGTCCGCCTTCAACGCGCACGTTGACCATGCGCGGGCGGTAGTGGCGTTCAAAGGATTTGCCGTTGACCGTGAGCTTGACGGCGCCGCCTTTTTCAACTTCAACGCTTGCCCCTTCCGGAATCTTCATTCAAATCACTCAGTAAACGTATGCGAGGAGGCGCCCTCCCTGGTTGTCCTTTTTTGCCTGGACGTTGGTCATCAGCCCCTTCGGGGTTGACAAAATGATTAATCCCACGCCTTGCGCGGGGAGCACTCGATGCTCGTAATCCTCTATGCTTGCGGCTTTCACGGCGTAACGCGGCTTGATAACTCCGCAATCCGTTATCCTGCCCGCGAGTTCCACCACGATTTCGGGGTGCCTCGCGGCCGTGTCCGTCTCCACCGAGTTCAAGTAGTTGTTTTCCTTGAGCAGGTCAAGCACGCCTTTGACGAGTTTTGAGACCACCTTGACGCGCACCGTGGACTTGCCTTTTGCTTCGGCGACTTTCAACGAGTTCATTGTATCTGCGAGGGTATCCATGGTTTATCACGAGTATTTCTTGAATCCCAGTTCCTCCGCTTTTTCGCGGAAGCACCTGCGGCAGATGTTCATGCCGTATTTTCGGATGAGGCCCTTGCTGGTTCCGCAAATGCGGCACCTCCGCTTTCCGCGCCTCTTGAAACGCGTTTCAAACTTTTTTTCCTGAACGCTCTTTTTTTCCGCCATGAGCATCACTGTTCTTCTTCTTCAAAAACCGCGCCGAACTCCTTTTCCATGAATTCCCTTGCCTCTCCGCGGTTGACCCATTGTTTTGCGGGCATCCGGCGGGGCGCGATTCGGCGGCGCGAAATCCTTCGGCCGGCCTTGGAAAGGGTTACGCAGACGTCAAATCCAATCATGCCTATGTTGGGGTCGTATTTGGCTCCCGGAAAATCAATGTATTCCTTGACGCCGAAAGCAACGTTTCCCGCCCCGTCAATTCCCCGTGCCGGAACCCGGTTTTCGCGCGCCTTCAATGCCTTGGAAAGGAATTGCCTTGCTTTTTCCCCGCGAAGCGTGACCTTGACGCCGACTTCGTCGCCTTTGCGGAGTTTGAACGCGGGCTCGCGGCGTCGGGCCTTGGTTTTTACGGGGGTGGAGCCGGTAAGCGTTTCCAGGAGTTTGAAGGCGTTTTCCAGTGCCTGGCCCGAAGCGCCGACTCCCATGTTGGCGGTTACCTTGTCCAGTTTCACTGATTGCATGACGTTCATCTGCTAGCACCGAACCCCGCGTCCACCACGAACAGGTAATCCTTGAGCGTAATCAGTTCCCCGTCCTCGCAAGCGAGTTTTGCGTTGGAGGGCTTGTTTCCCTTTGATTCAAGCAATTCAACGAATTCGCCGGTTTTGCCGGCGTGCTTTCCCTTGTAAACCAGGCACTTCGCTCCTTTTGAGAGCCGCAAAACGTTTTTCAACTCCTGTTCTGGAACGGAGAGCACCAGGGTGTCCCCGGGCTTGAACGTGTCCTCCTCGCGTTCTATGAGCAGGTTCCTGCCGTCATGCAAATTGAGTTGCACTTTGGATTTGTCGGCGCTCACCTTGTTGCGCACCCGGCAGTACTTGGTTTTGGCGGCTTCGCCGCTTATCTCCACGGCGACGAGTTTCCTGCCTTTTGGAATCACGCGGTAGTTTTTGCCCAGTGCGGGCAGGGACACGACGTCCATCAAACCCGCGCCGAACGCGCCGTCGCTGACGCGCCTGGCGTCCACGAGCACTCCGCCGCTTGCAACGACGTGTTTGGCTTGCGAAGCGTTGTCAACCACTCCCAGCACGTCCCGCAACAGGACGGTCAACGGAACGGACTCCTTCAAGGCGTGCGCTCCAGCAACGGGTTTCTTCGCCCAAACCGCTTTCTTCTTGCCGAGCCCCCATTTCACGGGGCTGGCGAGCCGCTTCAAGTGCCTGCTCTTGCCGTGACCAGCCATCTTATTTCTTCAACCCCTTTCTTTCAACCATTGCCGTTACAACTACGTTGGATGGGTCGATTGGCGCCGGCTTTTCCTGTCCGCTCTGCTTCTTCAAGAAAAGGCCTTCAACGAAAACGCGCCCCAGTTTCACGTTCACGCGCGAGACCTTGCCGCTTTTTCCCTTGAACGCGCCGCGCGACACCTTCACGGAGTCGCCTTCGTGGACGCGCACCGAACGCTTCTTCTCTTTTTCGCGCAACTCCTTGGAGAGGTGGGCGCGGGGCGTTAAGTCCTTGAGCGTTGCTTTGAATGCCTGCCTGCGTTTTTTGCGCGGTTGCTTGGTGACTGATTTGTTGAACTTCATTTCAAACCACTGCAGCCGCTATCGCAACCACTTTCGGGAAGCGCTCGCTTATCTCGCGGGCAACGCAACCCTTTATTTCGGTTCCCTTCGGAAGTTTCTGGTCGTCCACGAGCACGCACGCGTTGTCTTCGAAGGCAATCCACTCCTTCCCGCGGCGGAACCTCTGTCTTTGGCGGATTATGAGCGCTTTCTCCTTCTTCTTGACCATGCCGGGCTTGCCCTTCTTAACCGAGACGATGATGACGTCGCCAACCCCCGCTTTCGGGAGGCGGCGCAGGCGGCCCTTGCTTTTCTTGACTCCGATCACCGCGACTTCCTTGGCGCCGCTGTTGTCGTCGCAAACCATGTGCGTTCCCGTGATGATTGGCTTGGTAATTCTTGCAGCAACGCCCAGCATGTTCTTTCACTCCACCTTTTCAAGTATCACGTGCGCCTTGGTCTTGCTGACCTTCCTGCACTCCGCGAACCGCACTTTGTCGCCCGCCGCCACTTCAACGCCTTCCGGCACGTGGGCGTGAATTCGGGACCTCCGCTTTTCAAGGCGGTCGTATTTCGGGACGCGCGCCGCGTAGTCAATGCGCACGACCGCGGTCTTCTTGGGTCTCGTGCTGACCACCACGCCTTCGCGGACCGCGCCGCGCACGCCCAGTTTACCGCTGTTTTTTGACACTTTTCTTCCACAACCTCTTCGTGCGTTCCTCCGGCTTCACGGCCACGAGGACGCCTTCAAGCAATTCGCCGCTTTCCAGCCGGAAAACGCAGTTCCTCTTGGGAACGGTTTTCCTGCCCCTGGCGGTATCCAACACGAACGTGTTCAATGACTCGTCCAAAACAACGCCTTCAACACCTTGCAGGTCTTTGCAGCTGCTTTTCTCCACCCGGAGTCTTACGCCGATTAACTCCCGCAATTCCGGGCGTGGCTGCCTTCCGACCCCAATCGGGGAAGGCGTCTTCGTGCTTTTTCGCACTTCAATATTTTGAGGCGTTCAACTTAAAAACGTGACGTTTTAGGAAATTACGATGTTCTCGCGCGGGTAGCCGAGCTTGATGAGGTGTTCCACCACGTCGCGCTTGTGGTCTCCTTGGAGAATCACGGCGTCGTCCTTCACGGAGCCGCCGCACGCGAGCTTGTGCTTGAGTTCCTTCATCACCGGCTTCAACTCGTTTTGTTCCAAGCCACTCACGATGGTAACGAGTTTGTTGAACCGCTTTTTAGTGGTGTAAATCTTTAGGCGCTTGCTGGTTTCCTTATCTATTGTGCCGCAAGCGCAAATTTCCTTTGGCAGACCGCATTTGGGGCAAATTTCAGACATTATTCCTTGCTACCTTTTTTCTTGCGGGAACTTAAAAGGGTTTTGATTCTCGCGCGCGCCTTCTTCAACTCGCGGAACCTGCCCGGGTTATCGGGTTTGCCGCTTGACTTTCGCGCGGCCTGTTCGGCGCGCAACTCCTTTTCCACTTCAACGAGTTTTTCCTTGAGCGCGTCATCGCCGAGGCCCTTCAAATCCGTTTTCCTTACTACCGCCATGTTCACTCCTCACTTCCTTTATCGGGCGCGGCTTCCTCCTCTTTTTTGGCGGCTTTCCGAGTCCTCTTTTTGGGTTCCTTTGGCTGCTCCTTTTTTTCCTCGGATTCCTTCTCAGGGGTTTCCTCCACTTTTTTGGCTTCCTCCCTTATCGTGGTTTCCTCTTTTTCAGCCTTCGTTTCAACCTTCGGCGCTTCAATCCTGACCTGGTCGGGGAACGTAGTGCCCGGCGGAACGATTTTCACGGTGATGCCTACGGTTCCGGCTTTGAGGAACGCGGTGCAGGTTCCCTTGCGGACGAGCCGCACTGAATCGCCGCTCTTCTTGATGTACCCGCTTCGCACCACGAACTCGCGCGCCTTGCCGCCCTTGCTCACGATTTTTCCGGCGGCGCGTATTTCCGCGCCCATCGCGCCCGCCTCCATGACGTCCTTCAACGCGAAGCGGAGGATGGGTTTGACGCGGGGGCGCATCTCTATTTGGTGTGCGATTTTTTCGGCTACGAGTTGCGCGTCCAAGTCGGGCTTCATCACTTCCACGACCTCTATTTGCGGGTTTTCAATCCCGAATTTTTCGCGGAGCTTGTCCGCCAACTCGTTTATGGACTTTCCGCGTCGGCCCACCACGACGCTGGGCCTGCGAACGCAAATCGTTATGCGCGTGGCAATCGGGGTTTTTTGCAGGGTCGTGCTGGACACGCTCGCACGCCTTAATTCCTGAGCGAGGAAGTTGCGCACTTCCAAGTCATTCAACGCTTTTTCAATGAATTTTTTTTCAACTGCCACCAGCGATTCACCTTTTTTAGTTGTGGTACCTTCTGTGCGTGCGGCGCCTCGTCTTGACGGGGCGCGGCTTGCGGGGTTCCATTTCTTCAACGATTATTTCCAAGCGCGAAGTGATGTAATTGGACCAAATCGCGCGCTTTCCGTATCCAAGCGTTGCACCCGAAACCCAGAACCGCCTGTGGCGCGGGTACTCGCCTTGCTTGTAGGCGCGGGCCATCTTGACCGCGAGTTTCTCCTCGTTCAGTCCCTGGCTAACGGCGTTGGCTACCGCGTTCTTCAAGACCTCCCTGACGAGTTTGCACGCCTTCACCGGGTAACGCCCCTTTTTCCCGCCGAGTTCGGAGCGGTGGCCGCAGCCCTTGGCGTGCCTCTTGAAGGGAATTGCGTGCTTGAGTTTGACGGCGTCGTCCAACGCCTTGAAGGCGTCTTTTACGCGCCTGCCCTTGATGGCGCGCGCAACTTCACCGAGGTCCTTGTAGGAGACGTCGGCGTCGTGCGCCTGCGACTTGGCGGCGTTCTTCCCGATTTTTACCGAATACTTGAAAGCCATCTTTTCATCACTTGAGTTCAACGGACTTGCTTCCGCGGGTCGCCCCTATTCCGGGTCCCGAGTGGCGCACCGACTTCGTGGTGTGCGAGTATTCCCCGAGGCGGTGGCCCAGCATGGGGAGCGCGACCGTGAACTTGAACCATTCCTTGCCGTTGTAGATCTCGAACGTCTTCCCAACCATTTCCGGGAGGATAACCATGTCGCGCGTGTGGGTGCGCATGGGTTTCTTCCAGTCGTGCTTCCTGAATTGCTTCAAAAAGTTTTTGAAGCGGTAGTTTCCGCGTTTAATGGTTCGGCGCGCGCTCGCAGTTGCCAGGCCCGCGAATTCCTCGAGCGACAACGCATTCAATTCTTCAAGGGTTTTTCCTTTGAAAGTTGTTTTCTTGACCGCCATATCATTTCACCGCCGTTTTTGTGCGCTCGCGGCGCTTTCTTCTGCCCGTCTGCCTTGCCCTTATGTGGCCCACGCGCCTGCCGGGCGGAGTGTTCGCGCCGACGCAACTCGACTTTCCGAAGCTCTTTCCGCCGTGCGGGTGGCTGTAAGCGTTCATCGCGGTTCCGCGCACCTTCGGGTAGTCCTTGTTGCACGCCTTCCTCGCGTGGAACTTGGAGCCCGCCTTTTTGAACGGCTTCTCCTTTCTCCCGCCGCCCGCGGCAATGCCCGCTGTCGCCCTGCAGTTCGGGGATAGGATGCGCACCACCTTGGAAGACGAAGCGAATTTGAGTGTCACCGCGTTGGTTTCCTCGTCGTGGGCGAGGACGGTCGCATAAGTGCCGCTTGAACGGAGGAGCCGCCCCCCGTCGTTGGGGTGGAGTTCCACGTTGAACACGGGCACTCCGTCAGGAAGGTTTCCGAGCATGCAAACGTTTCCCCTCTTTACGCCGGCTTTCCCGCCGAACTCGATTTGGTCACCGATGCACAGCCCTTCAGCCGCAAGAAGCAGGACGGTTTTCCCGTTGTCCAACAACACTTCCGCAAGGGGAGTGCTCTTGGAGGGGTCAAGTTTGAATGCCGTGACCTCGCCGCACGCTTCAACGGGAAGGTTCGAGTAAGATGCGTCGGAGTAAAACCTGTGTTTTGGGGTCCGGTATGCAGGGGAACCCTTTCCGCGCCTTTGATGCCTCAACGGGTTACCCACTTCATATCACCTTGAGTTTCGCGGCCAGGTCTGGCGCCGCGCCCTCGCGCTTGAATGAAACGAACGCCTTCTTGCGGCCGTCCGGAGTAACCATGGTGGTCACCTTGCGGACTCGTTCGCCGTACTCGGACTCCACTTCGTCCTTGACCTGCTTCTTGGTAGCCGCGTTGTCCACGAGGAAAACGAGTTTGTTCTCCTTCTCGATTGCGGCAACCGCTTTTTCAGTTGTCAAAGCCGTGATTATTACAGACATAAACCTCACTCAAACAATCCATCCTTTTTCAATGCTTCAACGGCGTGCCCGGTCCAGACCGTGAGCCGTCCCGCGACCCCGCCCGGCGCGAGGTCTTCCACGGTCAAGTCGGAAACCTTCACGCAGTTCACGCCCGGAATGTTGCGCGTGGCCCTCCAAACGCCGTGATCCTCGCCGTAAACGATTAACGCGCTTCGCGGCGTCTTATAGCCGCCCTTGCGCAGGCGGCCGCGGCCGCTCCTCTTCTTGCGGCCCGCCCTCGCGCGCTGCAAGTCTTCCTCAACGCCGAGTTTTTCCAGCGCGCTTTTGGCGTCCTTCACGCGCGTGACGCCCTCGAACGCGCTGTCCACTATCAAGGGCAGTCGTCCTTCAAAAAAGTGGTTGCGTTCGCGCACGAGTTTCGGGTCGGCGGTTGCCGCGATGGCGCTGCGAACCGCCTTCTGTTTTTCCTTGAAATTGATTTTTTCTATGATGGTTTTCACGACTTTCGGGGGGTGCGCGCGGTGGCCTCCCCTTGCGTGGGGAACAATCATGACGCGGCCCGTGCCGTAACCCGTGATTTTTTCGCGGGGCAGGCGCGAGCGCCCCGTATTGATTATCTGCCTGCTGCGGTGCCTGCGACCGTAATACTCCGCAGTGTTCTGGAAGCCCGCGCGCAGGAAGTTGCCTTTTGGCTGGAGGTAAAGCGAGCGTTGTGCGAGGAAGGCGCGATTGATTAAGTCGGGGCGGTACGCTTCCGAGAACTGGCGCGGCAAGTCAATCTCCGCTCCTTTTTTTCCGTCAATGCCCGTCACGACCGCTTTCACTGCTTTTCACCCGATAAAAACAATTCCTCCCGGATTTGGGTGGGCTTGGGCTTCTTACCGCTCATGGGTTTGCGCAATAAAACAAAGCGTTTTGCCGGACCCGGAACGCTTCCTTCAACCACGACGTAAGCGGTTTTCGGGTGCCCGTAGTTTTTGAATGCAATTGTCGGCTCGCTGCCTATCCTCAACGCGCGCTTCAGTTGTTCGGTGCGGCGGTGGTAGCCGTATTGGCCCGCGCGCGGAATCGTGTACATCACCTTGGCCTGGCGTTCGGGGCCGATGGACCCGCCGTGCCTGCGCTTCTGGGTTGCCTTCCTGATGTTGAGGGACACGCCGAAGCGTTTTACGATGCCCGTCCACCCGTGGCCCTTCGTGACCGCGGTGACGTCCAGAAAACCGCCTTCCTGAACCACGTCGTTGACGGCGACTTCCTTGCCGAGCACGCCCTTCGCGTACTCGATTTTTTCCTGAATCGAGCCGCCTAGGCCGATTTCCACGAGTTGCGCCCTCTTCATTGGCAGGCCGGCCTTGAATGGCTGTGCGAGAACGTGGAGGCGCACGTCGGCGGGTTCTGGAAAGTCCTCGATTTTCTTGTTCGCCTTCTTGGCGCCTTTGAAATGCTTGCGCAAGTCCTTCGAGAGTTCAATTGCGACGACCTCGCCCGCGGGCTTCAAACCGTAATCATCCCTTTCATAAAAAACAATTGAGTAAACGAAAACAGGGGGCGTTTCCACGAGGGTAATTGCCCTCGCCACTTCCTGGCCCTTGAAAGCCGACTCGGATTCGGAGACGAGCGAAACCATGGACATCCCGACCTTGTAGCCCGGGAACGCCTGCAAACCCTTGCCCGCGTTGGGCCAGGTGTTCAAGCGGGGGATTGTGCGCTTGGCGCGCTTCCTGTGCCAGAACGCGCGGGAACCCCTCTTCGGACCATGTCTTTTCGTACCCATTAAGAATCACTTGCTAGTCGGTGGAAACCCTGTGCGACACGGGCGGCGTCCTCTTGAACAAGAAGTCGGTTCCGCAGTACGGACACCGCGTGAAGTCGTCTACGTTTATGTACTCGTGACCGCAACTCGGACAAATAAACATTTTTCCACCGCAAAACCCGTTACTCCAAAAAAAAGAGCGAACCGGTGACAACAATACGATTAAGACCGTTAATAAATCTTTTCTCTCGCGCCCCGAAATCCGCGAAAAGCGCGGAAAAACCCGCGATTACCAAAAACAAGCCATCTCAGGGCTTTTTCTTCAACTCAATGAACTTTTTTATGACGCGGAGGGAGCAAACGTCAACGTCCATTTCAAGGGCTTCCCTTGGAAAAACCCATTTCACGTCCTCAAACTCGCCCGTGTCCTCCGCTTTCACTTCGCCTTCACCCCTGCAATGAAAGTCAATGAACAACAACGCCTCATTCCTTGAATAATTTTCGGGGACGGTTGAAGCAAGCGAGAGGAGTCCCTCCACTTTCACGTCCAAACCCGTTTCCTCCCTTACTTCGCGGCGAATCGCGTCCTCGGGTTGTTCGCCAACCTCCAAGTGGCCGCCGGGAATAATGTATTTTCCAGCCCACTTCCTTGACTTCAAGAGGAGTATTCGGCCGTCGCTTCTCTCAATCAGCGCGCCCACGCAGGGAATCGGGTATTCAACCATAAAGCCACCAGAGGGATTTGCAACCAAACTTCTTTTTGTAAAAAAGAACTTTGATGAAGAAAAAACTAACTG
>DALH01000027.1:0-11986 GCA_002499405.1 Candidatus Micrarchaeota archaeon UBA95
TGCAGCTATTATTTCTTAGCGCAGTAGGCTGAGAAACCCGCTTGCTTCAGCAAGCGGATGAATCAGCCTACTGCGCTAACATCAAGATTTGGTTGAGTTGGTGATGATTTAATGGAGAAAAAGGAGTGGTGGGTTTTGTTGGGCGCCGCCTTGGTCGCGGCAGGCATTTGCTTGGTTGGGTTCGCGCCGAAAACGTTCATAAACGATTCAGGCGTCACAATTGGCGGGACAGTTGGAACGGTTTTGCTGGTGGCGGGAGCAATGCTCTTGTTGAGGGCCAGGCACGGAAAGGTTTTGGTGGACGAGCGAGTAAAGAAAATCACGAACAAGGCGTATGCTTACGCGTGGAACGCCTCCTTCCTCCTAGTTGCCGTGCTCATCTGGGTGGACATATTCTGGCCGGAAGCATTCACGGTGCAAGGCGTTCTAAGCATCTTGTTGTTCTTCATGGCGTTCACTGGAATAGCGTTCAAGTGGTGGTTTGACCGGAAAGGCGACGCGTGAAATGAAGACGAGAATCAAGGAGTTTAGAAGCAAAAAGAATTGGACGCAACAACGCCTGGCTGACGAAGTGGGGGTGAGGCGCGAAACAATCGTGTTCCTGGAGCAAGGCAAATACAACCCGTCCTTAAAGCTGGCGTGGGACGTTTCAAAGGCGTTGGAAACAAGAATAGACGAACTTTTCTTTTTTTAGTATATTCTAATATATTAATAAATACCGAATAAGCAAACCACTCTAATGCAAAAGCATATAAATTAGCATATTGCATTATATCTAGTTATGGTTGCTTTTGAGGATTTGGCTAAGCAAAACCCGTGGTGGGAGAGTGCGAACTCTATTGACAACGACCCAAAAATCAGGGATTTCGAGGCCGCGGAATACAAGTGGGAGCCGCGTTTGCGGAAATACGTTGATTTGAATGAAGACGTTTTGTATAGCGTTCGCGGGCCGCGCCAAGTCGGTAAAACCACGTTCGTTAAGCTGTTAATCAGGGATGAACTGAAAAAACGCAAGTCGTGCAACGTTTTTTATTATGCTTGCGACTTGGTGGCGGGCGGCCAGGAGCTGAAGGAGGTCTTGGACGCGTTTTTGGATTGGTCTTGGCGCCAGAGTGGCGAACGCAAACTCGTTTTTTTGGACGAGGTTTCGCGGGTAAAGGATTGGGAGTTGGCGTACAAGCAGGTCGTTGACGCCCGTTCCTTGAAGGGAACGACCTACGTTTTGACGGGTTCTTCTGCCTGGGATTTAAAGCATGGAGTTGAGCGGCTTGGCGGCCGGAAGGGGGAGGCGACGGGTAAACAAAATCACAAGGTTTTGTTGCCAATGAAGTTTGCCGAGTACGCGGTAATGCGTAACCCCGGCTTGCGCGATGCAATAGGCAAACTGGGGCTTGACGAAAACGAGGCCAGAACGCGGGCTTTTGCGGAACTTTTTACGCAGTCCGCCAACCATTGGCTGGACCCGTTGCTGCCGTTCAAGGGCGAATTGGATGCCTTGTTTGACGAGTACTTGATAACCGGCGGAGTGATGAGCGCGGTTAACCAATACCTATCCAAAGGCGGCATAGGAAACACTACTTACGAGCTTTATTTGCAGTTGTTTTTCGGAGACATAGCAAAATTGAAGCGCGATGAGAACACGGCCAAGAAAGTGCTTTCAAGCGTTTTGAGGCACCCTCAATCGTCAGTAGGATGGCAAAAAATTTCGCAAGAAACCGCGATATCCAGCCCCATCACGGTTTCCCAATACGTGGAAGTGCTTCAAACCCTGTTCGTTTTGAACGCTTACAACGCGTTTGACCAGAACACGCGCCAGCCGAGGCACCGTTCGGACAAGAAACTGCAGATAACCAACCCGTTCTTTTTTCACGCCTTTAGGGGCTATCTGGAAAACCCTGCAGGCGATTATTACCGGCAAGCCACCAATTTTTTGGCTTCAAGCGAAAACAAGGCGTCCCTGGTGGAATTCGTGGTCGGCGACCATTTGGCCCGGCTTGCCTACAACCATCATCCTTCGGACTTGTTTGACCAGTCGAACGCTGTTTTCTACGTTAAGAACGCGTCGGGCGAAACAATTGACTTCATCGTGCGTTTGCCCGACTTGTTTTTGCCGGTTGAAGTCAAGTACCAAAACCAAATAGTGCCCAAAGATTACAAGAACTTGAAAAAATTTGAAAAAGGGGTTCTGGTTTCCAAAGACGAGTTGTCCATTGGTTTTAGCCACCCAGCCATTCCAGTATCACTTTTCCTGTTATTCATTTGAACCGCGAGAATAGACGAGTTGTTCGGGTTTTGAAAATGGATGTCTTGGCTGCCAGAATAATAATCGTCTTGGGTTCGGCGTTCACGGCTTACTACGCGTTCCGCTCAAAATTCGGGGGCGGTTACTGGCGGAAAATCAAGCCGTTGTTCAACCTGCGGTTAGAGAAGCCAATTCAAAACGTTTTCCTGGCAGGGCTCGCCGGAATAGCGCTGGAACTCGCGTTACTCAAAGCATTCGGGTTGCCGGGGGTTTCAAATGCCGGGGCCGCAACGGCGTTCTCATTGTTTTTAACTGGTTTTCTGGCGCCCGTGTGGGAGGAATCCGTTTACAGGGGCTGGTTCTTCGAGTTCCCGCGGCTAATCAATTGGGGGGTTAACAATTACGCCTTGCTGCTCGCCTCAAGCGCCGCATTTGTCCTCGCCCACGACTACGGCCTCGTGTTCGCGCTCGACTTGTTGAACGCGCGAGTCATCGGCCACTTCGCGTGGGGCTTGTTGCTGGGAGCATTATACTTGAGGGAACGCAACTTGTTGCCGGCGATGGTGGCGCACGGCGTTGGAAACGCTTTAATTGCGTTGCTGGCGCTCGCGTGAAAAAACATCAAAAAGCGTAAGGTTTAAATAAAGAATTTACGCTTAATGATACTATGTCTAGGGGTTTTGTTTGGAGGCCCCCGTCCAGGACGGGGTGGCGAATACTTCGGGTTTTAGCTGAAAAACAAGTTAAGAGAATTGGGTTGGCGCGAGAACTCGGGCTTCCGGCTTCGCGCATAACCGAGGCCTTGGCCCGCCTGCCCGGGGTAAAGGGTAAAGCGAGGAAGGGGTTGGAGTTGGACGCGGAATTAG
Source organism: Candidatus Micrarchaeota archaeon UBA95 (assembly GCA_002499405.1). GTDB lineage: Archaea > Micrarchaeota > Micrarchaeia > Norongarragalinales > Norongarragalinaceae > UBA95. Next base: position 3,109 of record DALH01000027.1, read on the forward strand.
CCGGGAAAATAAGGCAAGTGAACGCAAATTTTTCGGGTTCGCGTTGCTTGGTCGCGGTTGCGTTGGCGGACAACTTCAAAACCGTGAAAGCAGTTGAGTGGGCTACGGGCTTGTCGCAAGCCACGGTCAAACGCGTTCTATCGGCTTTGCAAAAAGAGTTGAGGGTTTTCCAGCCGAAAAAAGGGGTATACGTTTTGCGGAGGAGGGAGGAAGCGGAGCCGTGCTTGAGGTTGAGGGCTTTGGCGTTGCAGGAAAGCGGGTTGTTTAATGAAACGGAGTTGGAAAAGGTGCCGGCAACGCAGGTGTTGTGCGGCCGAGTGTTCTTGTGCAAGAACTTCAAGCCCTTAAACGGCGACTTTCAATTGACGGGTTTAAGCGTTTTCAACGAGTACGGCGTTGAACTGGTTTCAACGCACACCGAATGCGTTTCGCAGCCGTGGAAGCTCTTGAAAGAGGAAGCGCTCGTCCACGCAATCAAGTTGAACGAAAAAGACAACCGCGCACTCGGTTTTTGCGCGTTGTTCTTGTTGGAAAACAAGGTGGACGCTGGAAAAGCAAGGGAGTTGGCGGATTACTTTGGTTGCGGGCGCGTTGCAAAAAAAATAATGGAAGTAGTGGAAGCGGGGTTGCAAAAGGAACAAGTTTTTGAACGCGATTATTGGAGTGAAGAAAATGAAGCAATTCACTTCTAAAGAATTGTTGGAGGAGTTAAGGGAGGTCGGCGAATCCCTTTCAACGCGGGTTACGGCTTACTTGATTGGCGGTTGCTCCATGTCGCTGCGCGGCTTAAAGGATTCCACGAAAGACGTTGACCTCGTTTTCGCGGACAAACAAGAATTGAATGCATTTAGTGAAGCGCTTGAAGCAAGGGGTTACGAAAAATACTTGGAGGTAAACGGCGAGTACGAGCAGTTGGGAACGGAAGTGATTTACCGCAAGAAAGGCGCGGCCGGGTTCGACTTGTTCCTGAAAACGGTTTGCAGGGCTTTGCGCTTGAGCAAGGGAATGAGGAAGAGGGCGAAGTTGTTGGGTGAAACCGGAAAACTCGCGGTTTTCCTGTGCAGCGAGGAAGACGTTTTCCTTTTCAAGAGCATTACCGAGCGGCCTCAAGACGTTGACGACATGGCGGCACTCTTGGAATCAAAAAGGGAGGAATTTGATTGGGAAGCATTCAAAAAAGAAGTGGAAGAACAAAGCAGGGATTACCCTAACCTGTCCATACTCGCCTCAAACAAGTTGAGCGAGTTAAAGGAGAAACACGAGTTGAAGGCCCCGATTGAATCTTGGCTAATCAAGGAAGGAGAAAAAACAATTTTGCAGGACGCATTCAACCAGCGACTGGAACAGGGAATGACGCGCGAACAAGCTTTAAATGAATTGAAAAAACGCGGTTTCAGTCAAAAAGAATTGTCTAAAATAAAATAGCCCACGCCAAAGCATTGCAAAGGCGTTGGGGTGGGGACAAGCGAATTGTTCGGGTTTTAGGGAAGAATTGGAAGCGATGCCTCAAAGCAGTTAAAAAACTCGGCTGCCTCGTCAACTGGATGCAAACCTTAAATATATCAACTGATACAGTTAATCAGTTGGTTGAAATGGAAATGGTTTTCAAGCCCGGGAACGTGGCGCGTTACCCGCGCCTAGACACGGTGTTGATGGTGGAGAAAGCGGTTTACGGCCACCGCAGCAACAAGACGGCTTACCAAATCTGGCGTTCGCTGCCCAAGAAGGTGATGTGGCGGACGTTCCTCCTCATCCTGGACTACTTGGAGCACGCGGGCAAGATTCACGTGGAAAAGGACAAGACCGTTACCTGGATTTGGGACCCCGAAGGCGTCAAGAAAGTCAAGAAGGCGGGCGTGGTGGTTGCGTGAGGGTAAAGCGCGTTGCCTTCGCGGACAAGAGAGTCAAGAAGGCGTTTGACGAGTTGAGGAGCGGCCGCTTTGAGGAAAAGCGGCTTGCGGAATTCATTGAGGACGCAATTGGGGAATTGAAGGAGAACCCGTTTGCGGGCGCCGCAATCCCGCGGAGGTTGTGGCCCGCGGTTTACGTTAAAAAATACGGGATTGACAACTTGCGCAAATACAATTTGCCGAATGCCTGGCGACTGGCTTACACGCTCAAGGGCAACGAAGTGGAAATAATTTCAATAATTCTTGAATGGTTTGACCACGAGGGTTACGAGAAGCGGTTCGGCTACAAGAAAAGGTGATTGAATGGCTGGCAAAAAAATTAAGAGGCCTCATGCTTCAAAAAGCCGAGAACCCGAATTAAGGGAAGAGTTTGTCCGTGAAATCTTGGAGCGGACAAAGGCGTGGGAGAAAAAGCACGAATTCAAACGCGGCATGACGCTCAAGGAACTCGAGGCATTGTGAGGCACCACGACGCGGCATACAAGCCGTAAACGAATCGTTTTAGCGTGCGGCTTCACCTGCGTCTGAGGACGCGGCCCAAGCCCTTCATCCATTTGACGGCGGGGGCGGAAACCGGCATTTTGGATGCGTGATACAACCCGGCCTTGCGTAGTTGGGCTGTTCGGGCTGGGTTGGGCGACTCCGTTGACGACAGGACTTGGACTCCGTTGTTCTTCAGGTAGTTGGCGGCAATCAGTTCCAAGTACGCGCCGAGGCCCGGAGCCGGCGGACCGCGCTCAACCAAATCGCTTTTCGGGTAGTAATAGTAAGTTCTCGCGGAACGCTCTTTTGAGGGAGATTCGTTCACCGAGTAATTTATTACGCCGATTGACGGCTCGCCCTTCCTTAAAACGCTTTTAATGGCGGACGCGAACCGCTCGGGCGGCTTGCGCGTGGAAATCAGCTCGTGGCCGGGCAGTTCCGGCGGCTTGCCTTCGCCAACTGCGTGAAACACGAATTCGTGTAAGGCGCCGTCGGGGGCGGTGGAATGGTAGACTGCGATGCGCGGCTTTTCCATGGTTGATTCAAGTCGGCGCGCAAATTAAATGCTTCCGCCCTTGAACCCGTGGACGTGGCTGCTGGTCAAAGCCCGCGAGGGGTGCAGGTGCGAGAAGCGGATGAGGATGGGGCGCTTGCGGTAGGGGACGAGCAAGCGTTCTTCGTGTAGGGACGCGGTAAGGAAGGCGGCGGCGGAGAGCCGCGCGATTCCGGAGACGAGGAATACGGCTGGGATGCCGGCGAATCCGAGCACGGGTGACGCGTCAAAGAAGGGGATGAGGGAGGCGCCCGCCAAGGGGCCGAGGAAGCGTGCAAGGCCCGCGAAGAAGTTGTAGTTGCTGATGGTTGAGGGCACGCGTTCCTGGTTTACCGAGGACAACACGTAGTTGAAGGCGGACAAGTCCAGGCCGGCCCACACGAACCCACTGAATATTTCTATGAAGGCGAGGACCAGGAAGTTCGTTGTGAAGAGCCAGAGGAGGGGGACCAGGGAAGCGAAGAGCGTGCAGGAGACGAGCACGATTTTGTTGCCGAACAACTCGGTGATGCGGCCCTAGTAAGGCATGGCAACTACGCGGGCGAGCCCGGCTGCGAGGATGAGGAACGTGTATTCGAGGAGGGTGAAGTGGAGGTTGCGCAGCATGTACAAGACGAAGAAGGGGGCGGCGACGTTGACGGCGAACAAGAACACGGAGGTGAGGAACACGGTGTTGCGGATTTCGTGGTTGAAGGGCTTGCAAACGAATTGGCAAGGGTTTTCAACTGGCGTGTAGGCGGGGCGTTCGAGTTCGTCCACGCGGCGCAAGTAGTGGAGGGAGGCGAGGCGGGCGAGGAAGGACGCGGAAAACAGGAAGGCGAACCCCAGGATGACGTAACCGTCCTGGAAGAAGCCGAGGAGGAAGCCGGCGGCCAAGGTAGCCGACAACGAGGCGAGTTGGGTTACGGCGTTGCGGCGGCCGAAAAAAGTGCCGCGAATGTTTTGGGGGACAAGGGACGCCATCCACCCGCTCCACACCGGGTTCGCGAAGGTGTTGGCTGCAACGTAAACCGAGAAGAAGACGATTAACAAGGGGAGCGCGGTTTCAGCTGAGACGAGGACGGTTGAGAGAATCAAAAGCCACGACAACGCGTTCAAGGTGACGCCGGTGAGCACGAGGCCCTTGCGGTAGCCGTAGGTTTTCACGGCGTAAGGCGACAAGAGTTGGAAGAAGGCGCCTACGAGGGCGGGGATGGCGGCGAGCCAGCCGAGGTAGGCCTCGCTTGCCCCGCGCAGGACCGCGTAAGGCGCGATGAAGGCCTCGCCTGCTCCCACTGAAACCGAGTTGGCGGCGCCGTCTTTCACCGAGTTTTCAAGGTTCTTGTTCATTTTGGATTGAAGGAAATTAGTTCAAGCAGGAGAAAAATAAAAACATATTCCCGTTCAGATGACGGAGGACTGGAGGTGGTGGTAGGGCGGGTGCTCGCGATAGCGTTTCACGGCGAGGCGCAGGATTTCCTCTATGAAGCCAGCATAATCCAGTCCGATGAGTTCGGCGCAGGCGGGCACGCAGTCGTCCTTGTTGATTGAGGGATTCGGGTTCAATTCAAGGACGAACGGGTTGCCCTCCTTGTCCACGCGGAACTCTATGCGGCCGTAGTCGTGGCAGTCCAGGATGTTGTAGGTGTCAATTGCTATTTCTGAGAGGAGGGAAGCGAGTTTTGAAGGGATTTTGGCTGGGCGCTCGCTCTTGATGAGGTAGTAAGGTGAATCGGCGGTCTTCCACTTGGCTTCGTAAGGGTAGATGTGCCAGTAGCCGGCCGGCAAGTCATCAAAGATGGAGCGCGACAATGGTAAAACGCGCAAGTCCTCGTCGTTCCCAATGATGCTCACGTCAAATTCGTCGCCCTCAATGTATTCCTCTATGAGGGCGGGGCAGCCCATTTTCACAACTACTTCCTCTAGTTGGCGGCGGAGCCCGGCCTCGTCCGAGACAACCGAATCGTTCGTGATGCCGATGCTGTTGTCCGCGTTCGCCGGCTTGACGATGAGGGGGTAGCGCAAGTCCTCCCTGACGTCGTCGTTGATGTCGTAAACGTAATCCCACTTTGGCGTGGGAATGTCGTGGAACTTCAATAGTTTCTTCATGCGGATCTTGTCTATGCACAAGGCGAGCGCGGACGGGCTGGAACCCGTGTAAGGCGTGCCCAGCATGTCCAGGAGGGACGCGGCGTGCGGCTCCAGCAAACTGGAGTCGTTCACGCGCTCGCACACGTTGAACATTACGTCTACTTTCGCGTGCTGAATTTTCTTGAAGGGGATGGGAAACTCATTCATGTCGAAGAAGGTGACGGAGTAGCCCTTGGACTCCAGCGCCTTCTGGATGTTGTTTCCAACAGAGGACAGGTCTTGTTCCACGAGGTTGTCGGACCCGTTCTTGTCATACTTGTTGCAGAGGACGCCGACGTGAAGCTTCTTCAATTCTTCTTCGGGCAGGTATTTCAGCTTGCCTATTTTCGCGTCGCGCAACAACTTGGTGCGCACAAGGCTGGCGTGGCTGAACCTGTTCTTGCGCCGCGTCTGGCCTATGCTGGAGCCCACGTCGTATTTCGCCACGGACACTTCAATAGAGGAGAACGCCTCGTTCAGGTTGCGTTGCGCGTCCGCGGCCGTGGCGCCCTTGCACACCATCCACCCAACTGTTTCAAAGCCCTCGGGCGGGGCGAGAACGGTGTCGCCGACCTTCTTGTAAAAGTAGAGGTCGTGGACCGCGGGATTATTTCGCGCCTCCTGCCACCCGCGGATTCCGGAAACTATTCCCGACTTGTAGGGGTTGAAGTAAGAGCCGGACAGGTGGCACGACTGGAAAGCAGGCGACGCGGAAACGGGTTCGCCCAACGCTATTGCCAAAGCGTTTTCCACGAGGTCAACGCCCCAAACGAGTTTCACCCAGTCCCAAATGTAGTCGCCGCCCATGCGCGCCGCTACTTCAACGATTTTGGGGCCTTCCGGCGTCACCTTGACTTCGGCGTGGGAGATGGCATTGCAAATGCCGAGCGCGGCGTTCGCCTTCACTACCACGTCCTTGATTCTCTCCATGGTTTCGCCTTCAAAGCGGCTGGGCGCGGAGTCGCCTTCCTCCACGAAGTAGGGCTCGCGCATCAACTTTTTCTCTATCACGCCGGCGACCGTGGTGACGCCGTCCTGCGTCACGCTTTCAACGCTGACCTCTATGCCGTTCAAGTATTCCTCTAACACGAAGTGGTCCTGGTTGAACGTGAAAATGGGGTTGAACTTGGGGACCGCGTTCTTGGACACGTATGAATATGCTTCTCGCGCGTCCTCGGCGGTCTTGACTTCAACCACGAACTCGCTGTCCGCGCCGAACGCCGGCTTTATGACGGCGGGAAACCCGATGGTTTTCACGGCCTCCTCCAAGTCCGCTTCGCTTTTCACGAGCGCGTGCCTTGGGGAGGGCACTCCGGCGGCGTGCAACGCGTTCCGCATCGCGTACTTGTTGCGCGCGTTCTCCGCGGTTTCGGGGGACGGGCCTATCCACTTGAATTTCTCGCACAAGGCGGCGAGCAGTTTGACGTCGTCCTCCCAGAAGGTTACGGCGCCGTCAATTTTCCCGCCGCCTTTCAGGTGTTCGGCAACGAGTTCCACGGCGCGCGCCCGGTCGTAGTTGTCGGACTTGATGAAGGCGTCAACGTATTTCTTCTCCCACGTTAGGCGGGGGGCCAACAAAACTATTTTCACGCCCAACTCCTTGGCGCGCTTGAGCGTGAACTCTTTTTTTCGTGAACCGGAGTTCACGAATAAAACGGTTTTCCCTTCCATGCTTTTTCTTGAATACCTCGCGCCGTTTCCGGCAACAAAAAAAATGTTGAAACTGAATTTAAGCTTTAGCCCGCGCTTTCAGATGGGACCGGTCGAGGCGTTGGCGGAACACCAGCGTCCGCTTGCAATCCGCCGGCAGGTCCTTGAACGAGTTGGGTTGCTTGACGTCCGGGGGGAGCGGGAATTCGCCGCGGCTCGACTCAAATATTTTTTTGGCGTTGCGGCGCGTTGAATTGATTATCTTGTTTATGTTGTCGACGGGGTCGACGTGGGAGTGCTGGCTGTGGAGGTTGTTTGCGTTCAACCAGACCAACAGTTTCGGAGACGGCAGGTGCAGTTCCAGGCCGCGTTCGTCGCAGTATTGCTTGGCCGCCAAAAACAGGGACAGGTGCGTATTCTTGTATTTTGAAAGGAAGTCATGGTAGTTCCTGGACTCCTCGGGGGTCAAGGGATAGGATTCCAGCTCCCTTGAATCGTTGAGGGAATTCGAGAAGCGGTTTGCGGTCAGGTTGCCTTGGAGTTGGGCGAGCACCGCCGAGCCCTCCTTCGCGTTTATTGCGAGGGTGAGGTGGGCAAGGGAGCCCGGAAGGGTTTGCGTCCAGGCGTCGTGTCTTGACGCGCGTTCAAGGTGTTCCCCGCGCGGCAAAAACTCGAAGGTCTTGATTTCAAAGCCCCTGGAGTCGCACAGGTCTTTGAAAAATTTGGGTAAATACTTTGGGACGAGGTCGGACACCGCGATGGCGGCAAAGGACGGGAGTTCGCGGTCCAGTTTTTCCAGGTCGCCAGCCATGCGGTTCCCGCGCTCGTCGGGCTCCGCGTGCCCGGACGCCGAACCCAGGACGGCATACAACTGTCTCCCGCCACCGCAACCGTCTTTCATCAGGCCTTCAAAGACCTTGGAGAGCGCCACGAACAATTCAATGAACTTAAAACAATATAATTCAATTGCACGAGAAACAACTTTTTGGTTGAAGGTTTCGAGGCCTTTTAATTGAGGGAGGAAAATGATTATTGCAGGTGATTGCCTTGAATAAAATGTTCGTAATCGTTTTCGCGGGCGCGGCCTTGTTCGGGTGCCTTGAATGCCCGTATTGCGCGCCCGATTGCGGGGGCCATGCGTTGGGCGAGTCGTGGACTTGTGACGACGGGTGCAACACGTGCACTTGCACGGAGAACGGCGTGGCTAGCACGCTCATGGCTTGCCCCCCGGCTGGCTTGGCGAACCCGGCCTCGGTTTACTGCGTTGAAGAAGGCGGCTCCCTGGAAATCCGGGAAGGCGAAGCCGGGCAATACGGCGTCTGCATTTTACCGGAAGGCGAGTGCGAGGAGTGGGCGTTTTACCGCGGCGAATGCGTTCCCGGTTCGTGCGTGGACAAGTGCGGCGACGGGTTCTGCGACGAAGTGGTTTGCATGGCAGTGGGTTGCCCGTGCCCGGAAACCCCTGAGTCCTGCCCAATTGATTGCGCTTAACCGGTCAGGCCCACGCGCACGTAGTTCACGGCGAGCGTGAGCAAGAGCAAGCCAAACACCTTGGAGGTTATCTCTATTGCGTGGCGGCCCAAGGCTTGCCTGACGCGCTCCGAATTCCTGAGCAACGCCCACGAAACCAGTAACGCCAGCGCGGTCGCTATGAGGGGAGTAGCGAAGCCGTGTTCCTCGGAGAGTATCAAGAGCGAGGAGAGCAGGCCCGGGCCCGTCAGCAACGGGGTCGCAATCAATACGGCTACCGCGTTCCAGTTGTGCGCCTCGTCGGGAGGGGAAAACGAGAATCCGAGCACCATCTCCAAGCCCAGCAACCCGAGCACTATGCCTCCGCCAACGCGGAAGTCCGCAAGCGTGACGCCGAGGTAGTCCAGGAGGTTGGGGCCAACGAAGAGAAAGATTACGGCGATTACGCCGGCGATTAGTATTGCCTTGTTGGCTGCTGCCACGGCTTCCTTGCGCGTCATTTTCTGGGTTAGCGCGAGGAAGTACGGCACGGACGCGAACGGGTCCATGATGATGAAGATGGTGATGAATGAGGCAACCAGCGCGCTTGGGTCTAACATGCTGTGTTGCATTCAGTGCGCGAATAAATAGTTTTAGGGGAGGAACTTTGATGAAGAAAACCAATTAGCATCCAATAAAAAGGAAGGGGGTAGTGCCCAAGGAA
>DALH01000027.1:12144-35687 GCA_002499405.1 Candidatus Micrarchaeota archaeon UBA95
GGTTCAGTGGGCCCGCGGAGAATCGGACTCCGTGTCTCCAGTTTTCACACCCGATACCATGTTTTCTTTCTCGTCAAGGGTCTTTCTTTTTCAAAAGAAAGAGGTTGTGTGAGACTGGCGTCTTACCAACCGACTCCGGGCCCGAAAAAATTTTGGGGGTTATGGCTTCAACGCTTTTTCTTTGGCCTGCCGCGCTTCCTGGGGCGGCCGCGCTTTTTTCCTGCCTTGGCTGCTTTCTTGGGCGCGGGTTTTCCGTTGCCGCCGAACAAGGAGTTCAGCCAGTCCACAAATCCTTCAAGCACTCCTTTCTTCGCCATGTTTTTCATCCTCCGGTTTGTTTTCTACTTGTTTTTGGGGTGAACGTTCGTAAACTGGTCTCTTGTGGAATCCCCCGCCGATGCGCGCGTCCATGCGTCGTTCGCGCTGGCGTTCCTGCATGCGCTTCTTTTTTTCGTATACGCGCATGTGTTTGCCGCACGAAGGGCAGTAAGCGACTTCGCGGACCATGACGGGCGTGTAGGGTTCGCCCTCGATTATGTCTTTGCGGTCTATGGGGTTCGAGAAAACCACTTTATCTATGAACACGGCTTTGTCCTTCCTTACCTGCCTGCCGCACTTCGTGCACCGCACGGTATGCTCCTTGCCTCTACCCAATTAATCACGCTCCGAATAAAACGTTACCTTAAACTCTTGCCCCTAATTCTTTTTTAATGCTTTGTTGGTTGGGGAGCCCGCCTGCCACGAACCTCATTTGCGCCAGCGCCTGAAAGCGAACAAACCCAAGCCCGCGAGGACGACTAACAACCCGAACCACCACGGCGCGTTTGCCGCCGTGAACAAACCAGTTGCCCCGCCCGGCGCCGTTGGGCCGGTTGCCGGAGCCGTTATTGTCTCCCTGATTGGATTGGTTCCGATGTCATAGCCGGGTCCCTCAGCCAAAACGATTTCCTCGTTTCCGCCGGGTTGTTCACCGGTTTCTTCTCCGGGAGCCGGAGGAACGTTTTCCTCTCCACCACCAACGCGCACGTAGGAAGAGGGCGGAAGCAGGATGTCGTGGCTGTTCTCGCCGCCACCACCCTGGTTCGCCGGCGATGATTGCTGTGCGGCGGGCGGTACCGGCTTGTTCTTGACGGTGAGCACGGCAACCACCCAGTTCATCACCTTGGAGCCGTCTCCGCTTATTTTGGCGGTCGCGGTCGCGTCGTCCGCAAAAATGTAGGCGCTGACGTTAAACGCGTCGTCATCCCATTCGTCGCCCGCGCTCGCATTCCAGCTCTCGTTGCTCAACAGGTTCTCGTTGAAGTAGGAGAATGCTTCGATAACGGGGCCTATTCCCTTGGCGCCGCCGCCTATCATGCGAAGCGCCGAGTTGCCGCCTTCGGCGGTGAAGCCGTTGAACGTAGTGGAAGCGTTGCGCTTGTCATTGCCGGCGCCGTCATTGATTACAACCATGTTGTCCGCGGAGTCATTCGAATAAATCACTACGAGGGACGCGCCTTCAACGTATTGGTTGTCGCCGCTTACCACGTAGTCGCCGGAGCCGTTCATCAAGGCGGTCGCGTCGGCGCGGTAAGAGCGCGGAACCCAGAAGCCGTTGGGCGCAGTCGTGTTGAAGCGGCCGATTTCCGAGCCGTTAACTGCGGTGCCGTTGATTGACAGGTTGCCGCCGTCGTTGCTGTAAGTGCTCCAGTAAAGGAACGCTTTGACAACCGGGCCCGGAATGTTTAAGGTGATTGCCTTGTAAGCCGGGTCCGGCCTCAACCCGACTCCGGCCGAGACGACGTCGTAAGCGCCGCTCACGGAGTAAAACGAGTTCAGCGAGCCCGCGTCCGAGACGTCGAGTTCAACGAAGAGCGAGGAATCCGCGACCGTGCTGTGCGCGTCGCTCGCGGTCACGACCACGTTGTAGCCGGGACCGAACGAGTAGAACGCGCCGGGTCGCGTGTTGTTTACGCTGATGTTGTAAGTAATAGTGTAAGTCGTGTTGTCCGCGGTCACCGCCTCCATGCCGGGCGCGTACTCGGAATCCAGTTGCGAGAAGTCCGCGGTCACGGTCAACCCGGACTCGTTGAGCACGGCAATAACCGTGATTGAATCGCCGTTCTCGTAACGCGCCTTGTCCGAATTCACGGAGATGAAAGCCGGCGCGAGGTCGGCGAGGACGTCCACGAAATTGGATTGCGCGTTGTTTCCGGCAACGTCGTACACGTCAACGTAACACTGGTGGTTGCCGTCAAGCACGGGACCGTAGTTATAGTTCTCGGTTGGCTGGGTTGCGACGTTGACGCCGTCACAATAAACCGCGTAATAATCAACTCCCGAATGACTGTCGGAAGCGCCGCTCCACGTCAAGGGGATGAAGCCGTCCGTCACGACGGCGGGAGCACCCAGAACCGGCGCTACGGGCGGCGTCATATCAATTTTTATGTTGAAATGCTTCGTGCCTTCGGTGTTTTGTGCGCGGTCGCGCGCATAATAGGTGGTGTCCCAGTCCCCTTCTGCATTCACGATGAAGTAAGCGAAGTTACCGGTCGGGGCAAAAATGACTGAACTGCCGACGGTGCCGTTGTTATACCAAATGCGTTTTACTCCAGAAACCGCGTCAAAGGAGAATACCTGCACTGCGACCGGGGAAACATACCAACTATTGTTTCCGGCGCTGCCAGACCAAACCGTTGCAACGCTTGAAGGTGCGGTAGCGTCATATATCGCGTACCGGTTGTTGGACATCAAACTCGGGTTTCCTGCGTTATCCACCGCATCCACCTGATAACGGTAACGAGTCCCATCAACTTTCGCGGATAAATCGTCATAAGTCGTCGTCGGCCAGTAAACGCTGGTCAGATAAGTGGTCGGCGGCACGGGGTTCGGATAAACGGCGTCGTTCCGGTATACGCGCGAAATATTCACGCCTGAGAAGCCGTCTCCCGTCGTCCAAAACAAACCAACAATGCCGGTATTCGTCCATTGTGGAGTGGTGCGCGTCAACGAGGGTTTCGAGGGCTTGGTGGAGTCCACACCCGTCCAAAGTTCGGGCGTTGCCGTGGCATTCCAGCCGACGAAGTCGGTAGCGACAACATAGTAGTTGTATTGATTGTTGTTTGCGCCCCAGGTTATCGTGAACGAGCAGTTGTCGGAGCCACTCAGGTAATACTCGGTTCCGTTAACGTAAACATAGTATCCACGCACGCCCGAGCCTGGGCCGTCGCCCGCGGACGGGTCCCAGGTTATCGTGAATGAAGAAGAGTTAATCCACTGCGGGCCTTCGAGGTTGGTTGCTGGCGCCGGCGGATTCAAATCAACGCAAACAAAATTTATGTGCTGAGTTTCCTCGTTGGAGAGGTTTGCGTAATCGTTCGCCCAATACCTCCAAGTGTTTGTGCCTTCCGCCGTGGTTTGCACAAAACCACCGCCTGAATCGAACGTTCCAGCCGAAGACGCTCCAAGCGGGTCTGTAACGTTCCAAAAAATGGTGTCAACTCCAGCCAGGTTGTCAACCGCCGTCAGGGATGCATCCACTACGGAGGCGTACCAACCACAAAAGCCGTCGTTGTATACAGATGTGTTGAGAACGACAAATGAGGTTACCGGCGCAGTGTTGTCCACAACCATCTCGGCATCCGAGACATCGATCGCCGTGTCCTCGTCGTCGTCAGCGGTCGCACGCACCCAGTAACCGTCGTGGTCGCCGTAAGCAGAGTCGTTCGTGTCGACATTGTGCGTTCCGTCGTTCGCGGTGTCGTTAACGATTTCGAGCCACGGATGGCCGGTAATGGAATACTCCAAGGTTATGTTAAGCGCGTCGCCGTCGGCGTCCGAGGCGGTCCACGCGATTGTGTGCACCCCACTCCATATTTCCCCGCCGTTCGGCGAGGTCACCGTGACGACGGGCGCGGAATTCAATATCGTAACCGAGTCGCTTGCCGAGGGACCGCTATCATAGGGGTCGCGGGGCGTCACCACGCACGAATAGGTTTCGTGTTTCGCAGTAAGCGCGCTGAGCAAAATGTCCGTAAGTGAGGCGGTGCCGTTGGTCTCCTGTATTACCGTCGTGCCGCTAAGCCAAGTGTAATCGTAAACGATGGCGTCGCCTTCGGGGTCAACACTGGGCACTGTAATCGTGCAAGTCAAGTCGTCCGTCGTGTTTGCTACGTCGGGCGTGACGTCAACGACTGGCGCGCTCGGAGCGTTGTTTTCAAATGTCACGACGAGTTGCGGGCGCAATGAAGCATTCGAGTATTCGCGCGAACGAAACAGGCCGTCATCAATAATAAATAGGCTAGATGGGGTTTGAGAAATGCGCCAGCCACGGTTGGGCGTACCCAAGAGAAATGCCTGCACGTTAGCAGTCACGTCCCACGACAGCCAGGCGCCGTTCGTGGTGCCGCTTCCAACGCTTCCGTCGCTGGTGCTGTTCGAGGAGTCCGGGCGGTTATTCCAAGTAATCGAATTCTCGTTCCAGTTGCCGTTCAAGCGGTGAATATGGTAGGTGCGCGAACTGCTGGGAGCGTCATACAAGTATAATTCAAGGCTCGCCGAGGAAACTGGATGTCCTGCGGGAACGGTGAGGGAGTTGAAGGCGAGGTAGGTTTCGCGGCGAACTGAAATAAAGAAGAAGCTGTTGCCTACCCATAAACTGGTTGCAGACCCGTAGTTTGTGGTCGGGTTTAACGAACTCACATACGAATCTCTTGAAGCATTAAATGACTGCGTTACCGGGGAGGCGTTCGCCATCACCGCGAGCAACGAGAACCCGAGAAAAACGTATAATAATCTAGACCAGTCAGCGTTCATTTTGCCACGCGCCTCCAACACTAATAATTAATCACCAATAAAGATCAGGTGTTAGAAGAGTTGGGTAAAACGCCTTATAAAACCTTTCGGGTTTTTTCACCACCAAAAAGGGGTAATCGGTTCTTATTTAATGGCGGGCGCGGAGGTTTAGTCGTGAAAATATTGTTCGTTACCGACCCGCACGGCGAGGAGCCGTGCATTGACTACTTGAAGCGCTTAATCAAAAAGCATTCGCCGGACGCCGTTCTTCTGGGAGGCGACTTCGAGCGCGCCTCGTTCGCAACGGCTATGCTTGAAGCGTGCAAAGTCCCCGCTTACGCGGTGCACGGCAACATGGATAACCAGGCGGTAGTGGACGCGCTCGGCGAACGCTACCTGCACGAGAAAACCGTGAAGATCTGCAGCTACGTGATAGGCGGACTGGGCGGAAGCAATCCCACGCCGTTCAACACCCCGATGGAGACAACCGAACGAAAACTCGCGGCGTCCCTCAAGAAACTCGGCAAAACCGACGTGCTCCTCTCGCACGCCCCGCCCTTTAACACTTTTGCGGACGAACTCCCGAACGAATTGCACGTGGGAAGCAAGGCGGTGCGCGGCTATTTGTTGAAGCAAAAGCCGTTGGCTTGCTTGTGCGGCCACGTCCACGAAACCCAGGGCGTTGAAAAACTCGGAAAAACACTCGTGTGCAAGGCCGCGCCCTTAATGCAAAAAACCGGCTTCGTGTTGGAGTTGCCTTCCCTGAAAGGCGGCGTCGTCAACTTGGACTAATTAACCCATGAAAGAAAGCGGAGACGGAAGTCCTCGTTTGGTTTCTAAAAGAGTTTGTGGCCGACGTCGTCCATGAAACCCAGGTCGTCCTCGTTATGGGTTTGCTCGGGTGCGCCCGACATCCAATCCGGCATTTCAGGCGTGGTCGGCGAATGAGAAGAGAAAGCAGCCGCTTTTTCCAGGGCCTCGTTGATTCTGTGAATTGCCTTCTCATCCCGGTCTTCCTCCGAGCGCCACTCGTCGTTCAAGAGGATTACCGGAAAAATGTATTTGATTTGCGTGAGTTCCACGTCCACGAGTTTCTCGTGCAACAAGTCGAGTTCGCTGGTCTGGTCGGGTTCGGCTTGCACGAAGGCGACCGCGCAGTCAAGCGAGAACTCGGCGAACACCTTCTTGCACGTCATCGGCACCTGAAGAATTGAGGGCGCCTGGACGGGCACTATTTCCACTCCCGTGCGCTCGCTGGCGGCCTTGTCCGCCGCCGCCTTCACGTCAAACCCCGCGAAGTAAATGAATCCTATTCTCATGCAATGAATACTTCCCCCGCGTTTTTAAGCGTTGCACGGCGACACTATTAAATTGTGGTTGCTGCAACGTAATAATGCGGTGGGCTAGCCGGGAGGCTAGAGGTCTCCTTTACGCCAACCCTCTTTACGGCGGGTGAAGTCCGCGAGGAGAAGCAAGCGAATCCGCGAGGCCCTCTCCAAGGCGACGACGCTCTGCCTTGCGTTATGCCTCGTTGTTCGAATCGAGCCAGGCCGGAAGGAGCAACTCTAAGGACTTCAAGGTATGCTCGCAAGAACCAGGGCCGAGCCAAGGATTGGATAAACCGAGCGGCTGAACATGCCTCGATTCGTGGAGCGCCCACCGCACTAAAAACAAGGGTGAAAAAATGGGTAAACAAGTCATACAAGTCGGAAGGAGCGCCGTGCTCACAAAGGGCAGGCGCGCGGGCATCAAAGTGAAAATAGCGAAGATTCTGGACAAGAGCTTCGTTGAAATCGAGTTGCCCGGCGGCAAGACGCGCAAGTGCAACGTGGCACACCTGGAGTTTTATTAGGCATGATTGAAGAAGCGAAGGCCGGGAGGAAGGAGGACAACGCCCTGCAAATGCTCCGGCAGGACCGAGGCGTGACAACCGAGAATTTTCACCGCGTGATGAAATCGATTTATTCGTCGGAACTACGAGTTTACTTTGCCGAAAACTATCCCGGGCCGTGGCATCCGTTGAACAGGAGCGCATACCACACGGCGAGCATCGGGGGCACGGCCAACGATGAATTCATCAAACTGCTCAACAGAAAGTTGCGCCAGAAAAATTTGCTGAACCCAAAACTAGGCAAGGAAAAAGCAGAGAAGGGCATTCGGAGCATTCTTGAAACGCCGCTACACGAACTACTCGCCGAATTTAAAAGGAGAAAAGTCGGGGAAATGATTCGCGGCGAACTGGAGGAACTCCGCTCAATAAAGAGGATGGCGGACGCAAGCAACAAACATGCGGAGAGGCTTAAAGCGGAGAGAGACGAGTTGGAGAAATTGGCTGTAACCTACGGCGTAAAACTCGAGGAACAATCCAGATGATCACCCTCCGCGAAGAGGAATGCGTGAAAGGCAAAAAACCCGGCGAGCGCACCGTAAAGGAATTGATTGACTACGGTTTCTTCCTGCTGGACAAGCCCGCCGGCCCCACCAGCCACGAGGCCTCGGCTTTATGCAGGAAACTCGTTCACGCCAAAAAAAGCGGGCACTCTGGCACCCTGGACTACGACGTTTCCGGCGTGCTCCCAGTAATGTTCAATCACGCCTGCAAAATTTCGCGCTTCCTCTCGTTGCACGACAAGGAATACGTCTGCGTAATGAAAACCAGCGAAGAGCACTCGTTCAAGGAAATCGACGAGGCCCTTGAAAACCTGCGCGGAGAAATCTACCAGACGCCGCCACTTGCCTCGGCCGTAGCCAAACGCCTGCGCACGCGCACGGTCCACTCCCTGGAATTGCTGGAAGTCGACGGCAAGTACTCCTTGTTCAAGGCGCGCGTCCAACACGGCACTTACATCAGGACGATTTGCACGCACGCCGGCGAAATACTAGGCGACGGCGCGCAAATGGCTGAGTTGAGGCGCACCGCCGCCGGCGGGTTCACGGAAAAAAACTGCTCCACCTTGCAGGACTTGAGCGACGCGTACTGGCTGTTTGAAGAGCGCGGAGACCAATCCGCTTTAAGAAAACTCGTACACCCGGTGGAAGAAGCACTGGACCTGCCGAAAATAGTCGTGTCCGACGGCGCGTTGAAACCCGTGAGCACGGGCGCAAATTTGGCGGCGCCGGGAGTGCTCGCCTTGGACGAATCCGTGAAAAAGAATGGGTTCGCACAGGTTTTATCGGGTAAAGGCGAGTTGTGCTGCATCGCGAAATCGTTTTTTGACGCCGACGAAATCGCGGGAAAACAGCACGGCATCGTAGCCGACGTGGAACGAGTCGTGCACGCCTTTCAAAACGATTGATTTTTATATGCTTTGAATGCACTAATTAAAAGAAGGGCTCGGAAGAGCGAAAACCATTAAATTGCCTCAACGCGCACAATAATAGAGTGCCGGGATGGCAGAGTGGTTATTGCGCACGCTTGGAACCTCTTTATCGGATTACCCCGAGTGAAAGCGGAGAGGGGCGTACCGATTAAAGCCGTAAAGCGTGTGGCCGAAAGGCCGCCTGAGTTCGAATGAGCTTTTCTTTCTCGAAAGAAAACCTCGGAAAAGAAAGGAAGTTAGCGAAAATCTCAGTCCCGGCGCTTAAACGAGTTGGTGGAATGGCAGTAAAAAAAAGCGATGAAGGCGATGTCATCAAGAAGGCGGCGCCAAAACCGGAGAGGACGCCGGACAAAGCGGGCAAGGACTACAAGGGAATCGTCCGCATATTCGGGCAGGACGTCAAGGGAAGCGACCCCCTGAAACGCGGCCTGCAACGCGTGAAAGGAATAGGCAGCAACCTCGCCGCCTCCCTCACGCGCGCAATCGAACGCGAGTCAAGCATCAACGGAAACGAGTTGTGCGGCAACCTCTCCGACCAACAAATAGAGGAAATCGAGGAAATACTCAAGAACCCGGTAAAGCACGAAGTCAAGCCGTTCGTCTTGAACCGCTTGGCCGACCCCGAAAAAGGGAGTGCCCGGCACGTGCTCGGAACCGACTTGCGCTTCGCCACGCGCCAAGACATAATGGAAATGCATGAAACGCGTTCCTGGAAGGGCTTCAGGCACGCAACGGGACAAAAAGTGCGCGGCCAGCACACGCGAACCACGGGCCGCTCGGGAATGAGCGTCGGCGTGTTGAAGAAGGCGGCAAAACAGCAAAAGGGCGCCGCCGCGCAAAAAGCGCAGGAAACCGGCAAAAAGTGATGATTCATGGGTGACCCAAAACGCAAGAGGAAACAATTCGAGCGCCCCAAACGCTTGTGGGACGAAGGCCGCATAGAAGAAGAAAAGGCGTTGCGCAACGAATTCGGTTTGAAGAACGCGCGCGAGGTGTGGAGCGCCAAAACCGTTTTGAGGAAGATGCGCCGCGAAGCCCGCCGGCTGCAATCCGGCAAAGGCAGCGGAATCGAGAAACGCAGGGACCAGTTGCTCGTGAGGGTGCAGAAATACTTCATAGGCAAGCCCGGCATCACCCTGGACGACATCCTCACGCTCACCGTGCGCGACGTGCTCGCGCGCCGGCTGCAATCACTCGTGACCGCCAAGCACATGGCGTGCACCCCAAAACAGGCGAGGCAGTTCATCGTTCACGGCCACGTCAAAGTCAACGACAAGCGCGTGAACGCGCCTTCCTACCTCGTGTCGTTCGCGGAAGAGGACTCGGTTGATTGGTGGGGCGAGCCCGTCGTGGTCCCAGAAAAAGCGGTTCTTGAAGAAGACGAGGAAGCCGAAGAAAAAACCAATGAACCAAAGGCGGAAACCTTGAAGCAAATGGCCGAGGAAAAAGAGGAAGCCGAAAAACCCGAAATAGAAGAGAAGGAGGAAACCCTGGCTGAAATGGCCGATAAAACCAATGAAGAACCCGAAGAAAAACAAAACCAATCCAAAGAAGAAACCAAAGATCCTGCTAGCGCGGGGGAGGGGACCGAATAATGAGTGAAGACGAGACGCCAAAGAGGCGACCCCACAGGGACCACGAGCCGCGTTCGCAGGTCGCCCCCAGAGTTCAAGGCAAGTGGGGCATCGCAAGCATTTTTTCCTCAAAGAACAACACTATCATAACCGTAACGGATTTGAGCGGCGCGGAAACCCTGGCGCGGGTCAGCGGCGGACAAATCGTGAAGAGCCAACGCGACGAGGGAAGCCCTTACGCCGCAATGCAGGCCGCGTTCCGCGCGGCCGACGCCGTCAAGGAAAAAGGCATAACCAATATTCACGTGCGCGTGCGCGCCCCGGGCGGCCACCACACGAAGACGCCGGGAAGCGGCGCACAAGCCGCAATCCGCGCGTTGGTGCGCTCCGGCCTCAGAATTGGAAAGATTGAAGACGTTACGCCCGTGCCCACGGACACCACGAAGCGGCCGGGCGGAAGGCGTGGAAGGAGAGTCTGAAAAATGAAGATAGATTTGTTGAAGGACGAAGGAAGCAAGGTGTTCTACCGCGTCACGGGAGCGGAACCCGAGTTGTTGAACGCGTTGCGCCGCGCCATAATCGCAGACCTCCCGGCTTTCGCGGTCAGGGAAGTGGACTTCTTTGAAAACACTTCCGCCGTGTTCAACGAATACCTCGCGAACCGAATCGGCTTGATTCCCCTGACGTGGGAGGAATCCCTCAACGAGGACGCCGAAATCTATTTCACGCTGGACGCCGCCGCCGAAGACGGAGAGGTGACGGTTAACTCCGCACAA
Source organism: Candidatus Micrarchaeota archaeon UBA95 (assembly GCA_002499405.1). GTDB lineage: Archaea > Micrarchaeota > Micrarchaeia > Norongarragalinales > Norongarragalinaceae > UBA95. Next base: position 22,588 of record DALH01000027.1, read on the forward strand.
CTCGCCAGCCAGGACGAAGCAATCAAGGTTTACTGCGAAAACATTCCCATCATAAAACTCGGCAAGGGCCAGAAACTCCGCCTCCAGGCAACCGCCGACATCGGAACCGGAGCCAAGCACGCGCGCTACCAGAGCGCCATCGCCTCCTACGGGCTGTTAAGCAACTACAAGCTCTCAACCAAGTGCAAGAAATGCGGCGCCGCAATCAAGCCCCGCCTACCGCAGGAAGCAATAAACAAAGTCAACGGAAAAACGCCGGAACAATGCGGGATTTGTTTTGAATGCGAAAGCAAGGCCCTCCAAAAAAAGCCGGACGCCTTCAAGGACTCGGACGGGGACTACGTGTTCTGGTGCGAGTCATACAACAACGTGCCCGCAAAACAACAATTGTTGCGCGGGCTGAACAAAGTGGGGGAAAAAATCGAAGAGCTGAAAACCAAGTGAAGATCCGCGTCATCCCGAACGCCAAAACCTTTTCCCTCAAGGAAGAGGACGGCGCGTGGGTCGCACGCGTCCCAGCCAAGCCGGTCGGGGGCGCGGCAAACAAGGAGTTGTTGAAGCAACTCTCAAAAAAATTCGGGAAAAAAGCGCGCCTAACGAAGGGAGGTAAAAGCAGGATCAAGGAAGTGGAATTCAAGTAAGAGCAGGGGTGGCAGAGTCTGGTCAAATGCGCAGGCTTGAGGTGCCTGTCTCTTAGGAGTGCCAGGGTTCGAAGGCCCACTTTTTTTCTTTTGGGAAAAGAAAAAAGTTAGGCGCACCAAAAAAGAAAACGAGCGTTTTGATTTGGAGCGCCTTCGGGCTGAAAATCCCTGCCCCTGCATTAACACGGTGAAAACGATGAAATACGGACCCGAAAACCCTGAAACGATTAAACTCGCCGCCCAAGCCGAGAAAACTGCGAGGCAAAACAAGTCCGGTCTATGGAAGCGCGTAGCCCAAGCCCTCAACGCGCGCCGGAGGAGCCGCGCCGAAGTCAACCTCTACAAACTCGACAATGTCACCAAGGAAGGCGAAACCGCCCTCGTGCTCGGCAAGGTCCTCGGCGTCGGCTCCATCAGCCACTCCCTCACAGTGGCCGCGCTGGACGCCTCCAAGAAAGCCGTTGAAGCAATCAACCAAAAAGGCAAATACATATCCCTCTCACAACTCATGAAGGACAACCCTTCCGGAAAAGGAGTCAGAATCGTGAAGTGAAAAAAAGAAATGACTAACGAAAAAACCGTTTTGGACGCCGACAAAGCAATTGCCGGACGCCTCGCGGCTTACACGGCCAAAAAACTGTTGGAAGGCCACGAAGTCGTAATCGTTAACTCCGGGAAAGCCGTGTTCTCCGGCAACCCAAAAAAAATCGTTGAACGCTATTCCGGCAAGCGCGGAATCCAGCAAAAATCCAACCCCGACAAGTCACCCAAGTTCCCGCGGCGCCCCGACCTATTCCTCAAAAAAGTCGTGTTCGGCATGCTCCCAACGAGCCGCCGAAGCACCCGCAAGGCATGCATGAGCAGGCTACGCTGCTACCTAGGCGTTCCAAAACAATTCCAGGGCAAAGCCGAAAAAAAAGTGAAGACCGCGGACGAGTTGAGCCACAAGCCGGTAAGCATTGAAAAAGTATGCCTCGACCTCGGATGGCAAAAGGGAAGTGATTAAAGCAATGGCCGAAAAAAAGAAGTCAACTAAAAAAGCCGTCAAAAAATCCAAGCAAACCCGCTTCGTGCACGCGCGCGGAAAACGCAAGCGCGCAATAGCCCGCGCAACCGTCAAGGAGGGAAGAAACGGCGTGACCGTCAACGGCTACTCGCTGAACGCGATTGAAGACCCCTACTACCGCGAAATCGTTTCCGAACCACTTGCCTTCGTGGACGAGGACTTCATCCAAAAACATGACGTGTCCATAACCGTCAGAGGCGGCGGAAAAATGGGTCAAGCCCAAGCCGCGCGAACCGCGCTCGCCCGCGCCATCGTGCGCTTCACGGGCAGCGAACAAACCAAGAAAAAAATGCTGGACTGGGACCGTTCCCTACTCGTAGAGGACTCGCGCCGCGTGGAACCCAAAAAATTCAAGGGCCCAAAAGCGCGCGCGCGCTTCACGAAGTCGTACAGGTGAGATACTGGAAGGCACGGGTCTCAAAACCCCTTAAAACCCTCTTTTCTTTTTATAGGCATGGACGACAAACTCGTCTTATTGAGGCCTGAGTTTAGACGAAAATTATTCAAAACAAGCGTAGCCGAATTCGGAACACAAGTTAAGGCCGCAGAAAAATTAGGTATGGCTAGGGGAACGCTGGTTCACTACCTTCACAAAGCAAAATTCGTTGATTATTCTGCCGCATTAAAAGCCGCTTCACTAACTGGCCTGAAAAAAGAACTAAGAGAAAATATCGTCAAATTCAAATCCAGAAAACGTTCAAACAACGAAGTTTTGAGGGTGGGGAGACAAAAACGCTTAAACCAGTTGAAAAAACTGCGTAACCCCGAAATAGAACTCAAAAAAATTTTGGTTGGAGGCAAGTCGTTGATTGCGCGCTGGTTCAAGGCCTCAAACAAAGTGACGTTGATGCGGGCTTCGCCGTTAATAAGCCAAATTAACGTAACCGAAAAAAAAGATGAGTTAGTGTTGCATTACGCGGTTCTCAAGAAAACATTCAAAACCATTATCCCCAAGCACTTGGTTTTAGACGAGGACTTCGCTTATTTTTTTGGTTTGTGGTTGGGGGACAAAGCTGGCGGCGGAAGGTTTGGAATAACCAACCAAGACGAAGGCATACTAAAAAAAACGTTGAAAGTGTTAAAGAAAAAATTCTTGCAAAAAGAAGTCCGGTTGGACGTCTTGATGCCGCGCAAGGGAGAACACAAAATTCCTCTGTTTTTAACGTCTCTACCGCGTAAAAGTTTCATTGGAAAGAGAAACCACAAACCCACTTTCGTGGTTTACTCCCTCAACGCGCCGTTAAAAGGGTTTTTTGAATGGCTTTCCCGCCCAACGAACCTGCGCGGATTATATGCGGGTTTCAATAACCTCAAAAAAAATGCTTTCCTTGCCGGCTTCTTCGACGCGGAGGGACACGTAAACCCGATTGACTGCAACTTGAAGTTCTGTCAAAAGGGGAAAACGCTTAAAAAATTCTTGTTTGAAGCCCTTCAAGAATTCGGGGCACGGCAAGACGACTCATCAATAGTAGTCAAAGACGTTGGACGGATTGGTCGGACCATGCTGCCTTTCCTGAACTCACGCAAAAAACAAGGGGTTGCTAAACTGCTCGCAGGCGACACAACAAAACAATCATACTCTTTAATCGCGTTGTGGTTAAAACGCAACCCGACAAGCAACAGGAAAAAAGTCGCCAAAGCATTTAATAAGAAAAGGTTGCATTATATTTTTCCCGCTTTAATAAAAGCCGGTTACATCAAAAAAGACAAAAAAGGATTCGTGGTAACCCGCCTCGGCGAAGAATGGGTGGAAGCAAACAAGGGCTACATAACCGATTTATTAAAAGAAGCGTGGTTATTCGGTAAAACAACGGAAGGAAAACTCTCCTTCGATTCCAAGGCCATTGAAAGTATGGCTGGGGTGATGCAGGTATGTTGATACCAGTTCGGTGCTTTCACGTGCGGTAAACCCGTGAGCGAAGCATTTGAGGAATACGAGGAACGCGTGAAAAACGGCGAGGAGCCCGCAAAGGTCTTGGACGACCTCGGCCTGGACAGGTACTGCTGCCGCAGAATGTTGTTAAGCCAAGTGCCGCTGATAGACGAAATCCTCGACTTCAAGCGGTACTAAACCGCGCGGGGGGGTAGTGTAGCTTGGCATCATACGGCCTTGGGGTGGCCGTGACCCGAGTTCGAATCTCGGCCCCCTCACTCAAACCCTTTCTTCTTTTAGAAAAAGAAGAACCAAGCGAACCCTTGGTTCGCGTGCCCGCAAACGCGAAGCGTTTGCTGGGAACCTTTGATGGGAAAGAAGAAAACGCATTTTAGTTTTTTCTTCATCAAAATTCTCAAACAAGCAGTTGGCCGCCTTTTTCCGTGAAAACCTTTTTGGCTCCGGTCTGCTCCACGAAGTCCCTGAGTTCCGAGCGGTCCGCGTGGTCGCTCAACGCAAACGCTTTCACTGAGTAATGGTGCGTCAAAGCCCAGCCAGTTGCAATTGCGAGCGAAACCGGTTTGTGATACAATTCTTCCAGCCGCCGGCCGAGGCCCGCGTTCACCTGGCTCATGGGGACAACCGCGCAAAACAATTGCTTTAACGCCTCCGCTCCCTCGTTGGAGTCCACGTCGATGAAATCCAATTGCACGCCGTGGCCGCCGTAAACCCGGCACGCTTCCGCAACAACTCCGCTCACGAGGGGCGCGTTGCCCGCGTACTCATTCAAACACGCAACTAGTTCCTGCGCTTTCCCGACCGCGTAACCGCCGAGCACCACGATGCGGCCGGCCTCCTGCTCCTTCACGGCCCAGTCGCTGATTTCCTGGCAGGTCTCGTGGCGGTCCGGGAAGTCGCGGTCCGCGAACGTGGCGTCAACAATTAACTCGTCGCACTCACCCACCTCCGCGCCCTTGACGGTCAAGGAATCTGACAGCTTGAAGTCGGGCGCGTAAATTGAGGCGAACCCGTCTTTTTCGGCGCGCAACTGGGTTGCCCCCAGTATGTGGCCGGCGCGCAGCAATTCAACGGCGTTCGAGCGCTCGGCATTGCACGGCCTGCCGCGCACGGCGAGCAAGTCAAGGGTTGCGTCTGACGCGATTATTTTTTGCACACCGCCGAAGGAAAAGGCGTGGTCCAAGTGCGCGTGCGACACGAATGCTTCCTCGCCGCCGTGGTCCAAGGCAATGCTTCGCTCGCCTAACTGCAGGGACCACTTGTTTTTGAGGCGGGCGAACACGTTACCGGAACGCGTTGAGAAAATAAATCATTGTCGGTGCGGTATTTCGGCGCCCTTCACTGTTGAAATCTTGTTTAGAATGGATTCAAAATACTCGCGTTTCCCGATTCTTTCCAGTGCCTGGCGCAGTTGTTCGCGCGACAAGTACAATTCCCCTTTGGAGAACAACCGCCTCAAGTCGTCGTTTTCGGCGACGTGGGGAAGTTCCGTATCCGAAGACCGCGTGTCCACGTTTTGGGTCACGAGGTTAAGGAAATTCGTTTCGTTTCCTGAAAGGCGCTTGAGGTGCCAGTTCGCTAAGTAGCCGTGGTTCGTGGTGGCGCCCACGAGCTTGCCGGCTTCAACGGCTTTGTTGAACACGCCGTCAAAAAGGTTTTGCGTTGGCTCGGTGTTGGATTTTGCCACGCCGATTTTGAAGGTGTTTTGCGGGAGAAACAAGGCCTTGTCCGGGTCGTGCGGATATTTGCGCGTGGACAACCGGTTGCGGAAGCGCACGAGGAAGTCCGCAATTTTCTGCGCTTTGACTCCCGCGCCCTCGCCGGTCACGAGAACGGAGAACTCGTCTCCGCCGTGATGAAAAACCTGTTCGCGGGGCACGCCGAACCTGCCCGCAACTATTTCCAGCATGCGCCCCGTTCTCCGCAGCAACCTGTTGCCATACTCGTGCCCCAGCAATGCGTCGTCGTTGACCGCCTTCAACCCACCCAAGTCAAAGTGCAGGGCGGCGAACTCCCATTCCGGCTTGACGCAACCGTTCTCGTCCCTCATTGACGGTAGGGAACGCCTCTCGCTGAAACGCGTGATGAACGACGCCTTCGCGCGGTCATTAGGCAGACCCGTGACGCTCTGCGTGCCGGCCAACCGAATAGATTCCCCGGCCAGTTTGTCGTATTCGTGAAGCAGTTGCTCCACTTTCCTGAAGTGCTCCTCGGGAACGCTTCGACGCAACTCGTTCGCGCGGTCTGACAAAAACGCGTGGGCACTCTCCAAAACGTGCAAATCCATTTGCGGCTTTCTGGGCATACCAACAATATTCGCGCGGTCAAACGCTTTAATTCTTTCTGTAAAACGAGAGGAACGCGGTGTGCACTAACCCCGTGTTTTGCGGCCGGCACGCCTTGTTGTCAAGCTTCCACTCGCGCACGATTACCTCTATTGTTCGCTCGTGCCCCAAATCGCAGTGTTCCTGGAACTCCTTGACCTGGGTTGCCTGCGTGAGGTAGGCGACGAGCACGCCGCCCGTCTTGAGGTTTTGTTTCACGGCGTTGAACACGGGCACGGCCTCCCCGCAATCCAAAACAATCAAATCGTATTCGCCTTTTACTCCATCCAACGCGTCAGCCACCACTATTTCGGCAATTAAACCGGCGCGTTCAAGGTTTTTTTCGGCTAGTTTGGCGAATTCCTCGCGCCGCTCATAAGACACGACGCGTCCTTTTTCGCCCACGGCGTTGGCTAACGCAATTGTCAAAAAGCCGGAGCCCGCGCCCACTTCAAGCACTGAGTCGCCTTGCTGCAAGCCCGAAAAAGCAATTATTGCAGCTGCATCCTTTGGAAGGATTACTTGGGGACCGCGCTTCAATTTCCTCCAGAAATCCGGTTTGAACATGGCTGATTCATTTCGTTGAAACTGGTTTAAAGGTTTTAGTACGGCTTGCCGCCGGACGCCCACCACCCCTTGAACAATTCAAGGCATTCCTCGCGGAGCACGCCGCCCTTCAACTCTATCTTGTCGTATCCGATGCGCTTCATTTTCTCGGCGGGGATGCGCAACTCATTCAACCCGAAGCGCGCCGCGTCCGCGATGAACGAGCCGTAAACAACTCGCTTGATTTTCGCCCAGTGGCACGCCGAGTAACACATTGGGCAGGGCTCGGTCGTTGAGTAAAGCGTGCAATCCCGGAGGAACGGCGTGCCCAGCTTCCTGCCTGCCAGGCGAATGGCGCGCACCTCGGAGTGCGCGGTCGCGTCATTGGTTTTCACTACGCGGTTGCACGCGCTGGCAACGAGTTTGCCGTGCCTGAATATGGCGCACCCGAAGGGCCCCCCACCTGATTTCAGGCCTCGCCGCGCGGCCGCGATCGCCACCCTCATTCCTTTCTCGTCTTTCATAAGAGCCCCCGGGGAGAATTGAACTCCCGACCTACGGTTTACAAAACCGCCGCTCTAACCGCTGAGCTACGGGGGCTTGATATATTAGTGAACCAAGGCATTAAAAAAATTGGGTGAATAAGGGTTTCGGGTGATTAAAGGTGGTCAGCGAGAAAACCAAGAAGAATTTGTGGGAGGCGTTCGCCGGCGAGTCAATGGCGCGCAACAAGTACGTGCGATTTGCCAAGGTAGCCAAGAAGGAGGGCCACCAGGCAATAGAAAAGATTTTCCTGGAAACCGCGGAAAACGAGGTGGAGCACGCCGGCCGCATAGCCAAGTTGTTGGGCAACGGAGTGTTCGCGGACAACACGAGCGAGAACCTCAAGCGCGCGTTTGACGGCGAAACGTACGAGTGGACGGACATGTACCCCCGCTTCTTCAAGGACGCGAAGGCGAACGGCGACGAGGAAGCCGCCGCTTTCTTCGAGAACATCACCAAGGCCGAAAGCCACCACGCAAAGAGGTACGCGCGCTTCAAGGAATTGCTTGACTCAGGCAAGTTATACGAGGACGACGAGGAGGTTTACTGGTTTTGCACGAATTGCGGGCACATCCACAAAGGCAGAAAAGCGCCGGAAGAGTGCCCGACTTGCAAGCACCCGCAAGGATACTTCGTGCGCAAGTGCATGCTGGAATACGGTGAGGAAAAATGAAGTCGTTCAAACTGGACGTGAAATACAAGGAGAAGGCGTCGCGGTGGGAGCTCGCAATGCGCCTCGTCTACTGGATTCCACTGGTAATCGTGTTGTGGATTCTCAGCATTTTGGCGGCGGTGTGCTGGGTAATCCAGTTGCTCGTCGTCTTGTTCGCGGGCAAGCGCAACAAGACCCTGCAAAAAATAATTCTCGCGCGCGTGCGTTACCGCGCCAAGTTCGCTGCGTATTACGGGTTCCTAACGGACGAGCGCCCCGAAATCGTTCCCGAAGAATTCTGAAAAAAAAAGGGGGAGGGCTGAAAAAGCTTCAACCCATTTGCTGCACGAGGCAGTCCGCGAGTTCCTGTCCCTCCAAGCCCTCGCAAGCCGTCATGTCCGGCAATTCCTGGCCGCCCGTCAACGCGTCCATCATTTCCTGCATGTTGCACACGTTTCCAAGCATGTCAAACTTGCTTGCGGAAACAACTGCCGCGTGGCACTCGAAACTGGTTTCGGGCACATCCTCCAGGTCCGGAGCAGAATAGGTTTCCGTTTCCGCATAATCCTGTTCGGCGGCGTCCGGCGAAAACTCGAGCCAGTCGCAGTCCGCGAAAAGCGAGCCCTCAACCTTGGCGGAGTCAGGGAAAGTTGAATACGTTTTGCCGTCCTTGTAAATCGCGGTGACGGTAAGCGTCTGCCCGTCTTGAAGCATCTCGGTTTCGCTGCGCGCCTTGTTGTTCGCGAACCACATCCTGGTCACGCCCGAATATTCTTCGCCGGTAACAATAACCGTGCACTCTCCGGACTGCCCTGACGCGAGGAGGCCCGCGTAATCCATTCCCTCAAACAAGCCGCCTTCGGCTGCCTCGGTTGGAGCCGCAGTGGGCGCTTGCTCCGAGGGCTCTCCTGCTCCCTCAGAAGGGGAGCCCGTTGTTGGGGTTGCGGTGGTTGTCCCGTCGCCAATGCACCCAAACACGAGTAACGCCGCGAAAAGCGTTAACACCATCAAACTCCTCAAAAGCCATCACCTTGCATTCGTTGATACAACCACAATAAAAACAAAACCGCAATAAAAAGGGGTAGGAATGAACGAGAAGGAGTTCAAGGATTATTTGTCGCAATACGCTGACGCCGACGAATTCGTAGCCGCGCTGGAGGAAGCACCTCAATCGTTTCGCGTGAACACCCTTAAAATCGGGGTAAAAGAATTCCTGGAGGGCTTCCCAATTGAATGCGCTCCCGTGAAGTGGCTGGAATACGCTTTCACGTGCAACGAAAAAATTGGGAACACGTTAGAGCACGCGTGCGGCTGCGCTTTCTCGCAATCCCTTTCCTCAATGCTTCCCTCATTGTGCTTGAACCCGTCAGCCGGAGACAGCGTGCTGGACTCTTGCGCGGCTCCGGGCGCCAAAACCACGCATCTCAGCCAGATCATGGGCAACCGCGGCGCAATAATCGCGGTGGATGCAAGGCCGAGACGCGTCAACGTTTTAGTTGGGAACTGCGCGCGGTTCGGGTGCGTGAACGTGGCGTGCTCCGTGCGCGACTCAACGCAACTCCGCGGCAAGGAATTGTTTGAAAAGGCGTTGGTGGACGCGCCCTGCTCGTGCCTGGGAACTCCGGGCGCGTGGCTTAATTACCGCAAGCAGAGGCACGACCGCCTCCAATTCCTGCTCGTGAAGCGCGCATACGAGTTGTTGAAGCGGGGAGGCGAAATAATTTACTCCACTTGCACGGTTGCAGAAGAGGAAAACGAGGCCGTAATCGCGAAGTTGTTGGAGGAAACGGACGCGAAATTGTTGGAGGCGCAACTCCCCTTGAAGACGAGTTGCGGGCTCGGCGATTACGGAAAGGAATTCAAGAAAACGCGGCGGATTTACCCGCAGGAATCAAACAGCGAGGCGTTCTTCGTTGCGAGGGTGGGCAAGCCGTGAACTGGTGGGAGGATTACGGCATTGAATTGCCTGGGGATTGCATGGTCTTCGGAACCAAGAAGGCGCGCGTTGCAACCAGGCAAGTTGTTGAACTCGCCAAGAAAATCGGGGGGCAATTCGAGGTCGTTGGCCTGGCTGCCGCGAAGAAGAACGCGGAGTGGAAGCCGTCCACGGACTTCTTGCGCACGTTCCCCCCCGCAAAGCGCGTCGTGAATGTTTCGCGCGAAGAAGCCGAAAAATTCGTTCGCGGCCGGGATTTGGAGAAAAAAGCGGGGCGCGGTTTCGTTGCAGTGAAAACCAATGGAATCGTGGTCGGCTGCGGTTTCGCGCGCGGCAAAGCAATTGAGAGCAAGGTCCCGAAAAGCAGTTGCTTAAAGCAAGGCATATAAATTTTGAAAACCAACGGGTTTGGTAAATGGTCAAGGACCTCGTCAAAAAGTTTTTTTCAAGCAGGTTCAACCAGTGGCTCGTCGTTGCCCTCGCGCTGCTGGGCTTCGCGATACTGGTGTGGAGCCCGCAACCCGTGCAGGAGGAGGGCGCGGAGAGCTTCGTCCACTTCTTTTACCTGCCCACTTGCCCGCACTGCCACGACCAGATGGCGGAGTTGAACCCCGCGCTTGAAGCCGAGTTCGGCGTCAACGTGATAGAACACGACGTGACAAGCGAACAAGGCCACGTCCTTTTCGGCCAGGTGTGCGACGAACGGGGCTTGAAGGGCTTGGTGCCGCTCACGCTGGTCGGCGACAAGCAGTTCGTGGGTTACAACGAGGAAATAGGGGAGGAAATTCGGGCGGCGGTCGCGGAATGCGTTGAGAGCGGGAACTGCGTTGACCCCTTGACCGGCCAGCAATGCACGGCAATAGAGAAAACCTTTGAATACGATTTGCCGTTCCTCGGCAAAACCGATTTGCGCTCCATGTCCCTGCCCGCGCTCTCCGCCGTTCTAGGCCTCGTGGACGGGTTCAACCCGTGCGCCATGTGGGTCCTCGTATACCTGATAGCGTTGTGCATGGGGTTGCAGAGCCGCAAGCGCATGTTCTTCCTCGTGGGCACCTTCGTATTCGTTTCCGGAATAATGTATTTCTTGTTCATGACCGCGTGGCTCAACGCCTTCCTCATGCTGGGCTACACGCGCGCCATAACCATTTTAATCGGGTTGGTGGCGCTGGCCGCAGGAATCCTCAACCTCAAGGGGTGGTGGGAGACGCGCAACAAGGCGCTCACGTGCGAGGTGACCGGCACTGAAACCAAGGAACAACAAATCAAGGAAATGCAGGACTTGGTGTCGTCGCCCCTGACGTGGGGGACTGTTGCCGCCATCGTGGTCCTGGCTTTCGCCGTGAACACCATTGAATTCGTTTGCTCGGCCGCCCTCCCCGCGATATTCACGCAGATACTCGCGCTGGCGCCCCTCTCGTGGATTGAACACTACGCCTACATCGCGTTATACGTGTTGTTCTTCATGCTGGACGACTTGATTGTTTTCAGCATCGCCGTGTTCGGCATCAGTTCGCTGGCAGCCAACGAGAAATACTCCAAGGCGTCCAAACTCTTGGGCGGGCTCATCATCCTCGTAATCGGCTTCCTCCTGCTGTTCGCGCCCCAACTGCTGCGTTAATGAAACCAACAAACCGAAAAACTTATTAATAAGATAATCTTATTAGTAAGATTGGGTGATGGATTTGGCAAGTGAAGGGGTGGCTCAGGTAACAAAGATGTCTTCGCGGGGGCAGGTGGTCATCCCCGAAGAAATCCGCGACGAACTTGAATTGAGCGCGGGTTCACTTTTTGCGGTTTACGGTCGGGCAGAGAGCGATTCAATACTCTTAAAAAAACTGGAGTTGCCCGAGCCGACAAAGGCATTTGAAGAAATGGCGAAATGGGGGGAAAAACACGCTAAAGCAAGGAAGTTAGATGTGTCGCCCAAAGCGACGGTTGAAAAAGTACGTGAATTCAGGAGGAAAAAATGATTAAAGTCGTGCCCGACACCAACGTCTTGCTTTCCGCAATGCTTTCCACTACGGGCACGTCTTACAAAGTAATCTACTTATGCAGCCAAGGAAAAATAACGGGTTACACTTCAAAAACGCTGATGAAGGAATTCAAGGAAGTGGTTCAACGCGACTACCAGGTATCTCTTGAGAGAGCGGAGCAAATGGTTGAGGTTTACTTGATTTTTTTGAAGTTGGTTGAACCGAACTTTAAAGTCAGAGAAATAAAGAGGGATGACGACGACAACCGCGTGTTGGAGTGCGCGGCTTACGTTGGCGCGAATTACATCTGTTCTTGGGACAAAGATTTTATCGCGTTAAAGGAGTTCGCGAGGGCGAAAATACTAAATCCGGGACGGTTATTGAAGGAGTTGAAAGAGGCGCATGGAATTGAATGACAGACAATTGGATCAACACAAATGTAAAAAGATAACTTACGATGAAAGCATGGACATGGAAGAAAAAGAGGTAGAAGAGTTTATAACAGACTTGTCTTGTTTTTTGGAAGAAAAGCTGGGAAAAAGGTTATACGCTTGCGCTATTTCTTTTGAAACCCATCCAGGCGCCCCCAGAATGATTTTACATACACACGTAATTGGACTAGAAAGGCCAAGTCAATTTCTGAGAATGGCGGAATGTGTCAAAGGGTTATATCATAGACTTGCCCAAATTTCCAATCAAATAAGCTCGCCACTAGTAGAAATAACACCCGAAAACAATCCGGTGGTTCAAAGAAAATGAAGCGTTGAAAATAAACCCCACACTTGCATCAAAAAATAATAATGTAGATGCCACCCCAACAAATAAAAAACTTGGCGGCGAAATGTTGACGGGTGTTTGAAGATGACCAAGGTAATAATTTACAGCACGACGGCGTGCCCTTACTGCGTGCTCGCCAAGCAATACCTGGACGGAAAAGGCGTTGAATTCGAGGACGTAAACGTGCAAGCAGACAAGGCGCGCGCCAAGGAAATGATTGAGAAAAGCGGCCAGATGGGCGTGCCCGTGCTCGACATAGGCGGCGAAATAATTGTTGGCTTCAACAGGCAGGCAATTGACGCCGCCCTGAAGAAAGCGGGCTTAACCAAATAATCTCAAATCGTTCCGCGTTTTCGGCCGAAGATTCCGAGAAAACGCTTCCGGTTCAAGAAGTGCAGCCGGCCATTTCCGTCAACCACCCAAAACTCGCGGTTCGCCTTCAATTGTTTTTCCAAGTCAGCAGCATTCCTCACTTCCGGGTCGAAAACCTCTCCTTTGTGAATGCGTTCGCCGAGTTCGCGGTGAAGCCTCAGATACTCCTGGTTTGCCTCCGAAGACGCCTTGCGGGCACGAAGGGCGGCCTTGCCAAAGGAGCGGGCGCCGCCCAAGCCAGCCCCCGCCACGATAAGGGGCAATACTGCGGGGTCCATTTGGAACCCGCTTTTAGGGTTAAAAAACAACAACTCTAATCCGGCGCCGACAGCCAAGGAGCCAACAGCAAGCACGGACTTGGCGCCTGTTTCGGCCGCGC
>DALH01000011.1:0-1127 GCA_002499405.1 Candidatus Micrarchaeota archaeon UBA95
CCGCTTGTCGTGGCGGTAACGGCCCCGCGCCTCAACGGTTTCCATTTGCTTGACAACCTGCTTTTGCCCGCCGGCCGCGAAGTAGCCGTTGAGAACGGCTTCAAACAATTCCTCCCAAAAGCGCCAATGCCTGCTTTCCAGGGCGCGCTTCAAGAGGTGGAGGTCAACTGCCTTGTCCTCGACGCGGTCGCTGTGAAAACCCAGGCCGAAGTCGATGAAGAAGACCTTTCCGCGGTGGAGAATCATGTTGGACGTTGTCAGGTCGCCGTGGATTATTCCTTCTTTGTGGAGGCGCGCCACGGATTCGCCGACTTCTTCGGCCAGTTCCAGCGAGCGCTTGTCGCCCGCCAATACGTCACGCAACTTTTTGCCTTTGAGGTGTTCCATGACGATGAGTCCTTCACACTCGTCACACCCAAATATTTTCGGTACGGGGATGCCCGCTTTGGCTGCACGCCCGATTATGCGTGCCTCGTGTCGCGTGCGCAGCTTACGGATTTTCTCGTCCATAACCGGGTGGCGGTAATTTTTCTTGGGCCGTTCCTTGCGCACGCTATCCGCATCCAGGTAAATGACTGCTTCGGCTCCGCGCGCCAACTCCTTCATGACCAACACTTATTATTTTCCCTCAAATAAATTGTTTGCATGAACTGTTTGGGCATTGAGAGCACGGCGCACACCTTCGGCGCCTCCTTATGGACGGGGCGGAAGCGGGTGACCAACGAAAAAAACTCGTTTGAAAGCGACGGCCCCGGCATCGTGCCCCGCGAGGTGGCGCGCTGGCACCGCGAGCACGGCGGCGGGATTATTGGAAAAGCGCTTCAAGGCGCGGAACCCGATTTAATAGCTTACTCGCTGGGTCCCGGCATCGGGTCGTGCCTGCAAGTGGGTTACGAGTACGCGGTTGAAACGGCGAAACGATTTGATGCGCCGTTGGTTGGCGTGAATCACTGCGTTGCCCACTTGGAAATAGGGCGGTTGTTGTGCAAGGCGCGCGACCCCGTCCTGTTGTATGCTTCGGGCGCGAACACGCAAGTAATCGCCTACGAGGGAAAAAAATACCGCGTTTTCGGCGAGACCCTGGACATCGGCGCGGGCAACCTCTTGGACAAGTTCGCGCGCCACCT
>DALH01000011.1:1276-10103 GCA_002499405.1 Candidatus Micrarchaeota archaeon UBA95
GAATTACGTTGAACTGCCTTACGGCGTGAAGGGAATGGACGTCTGTTTTTCCGGCCTCTTAACAAGGGCCAAGCACCTGGCGGATGCAGGAGAAAACAGGAGCGACCTGGCTTTTTCCTTGCAGGAATCCGCGTTCTCCATGCTCGTGGAGGTGGCCGAGCGCGCCATGGCTCACTGCGACAAGAAGGAACTGCTTCTCGGCGGCGGCGTGGCGTGCTCGAAAATCCTTCAAGAAAAATGCAGGATAATGTGCGAGGAGCGCGGCGCGCAAATGTTCGTGCCAGCCAACGAGTTTTTGGTGGACAACGCGGCAATGATTGCGTGGCAAGGCGTCCTGGAAAAGCGCAAGGCGAACAAGAATTACGATGAGTGGCAGCCGAACCCGCAATGGCGCACGGACGAAGTAAAAGTTGATTGGCGTTAGCGGCGCAAGACGAGCCCGCGCGTGAGGTCCACGACTTGAGACGGCTTGTTCTTGAGTGCGCCATCAAAGATTACCTCGTCCACTTTCGGGGCGAGGAGTGCGAAATCCTTTTTGGTTGAGCCGTGGCCGCGCCCCGAAACGTTGGCGCTCGTAGTCACGAACGGCTTGCCCGTTTTTTTCACGACGCGCTGGAACCAGTGGCTTATGAGGCGGACGCCGAGCGTTTTGGTGGACACGTTTTTGGCTACGCACTGGCGCTTCATTTTCAGGATTAGCGTGTAAGGGCCGGGGAGCTTGTGCAACCACTTCTCCGCTTCCTTGTCAATTGAACAGTTGTCGCGCACCCATTTTTTGGTGGGCGCGATTACTGAGAACGGCTTGTCGGGGCGTTGCTTGACTTTGCGGAGGCGCGCCACGGCGCGGGGGTTCGTAGCGTCGCAGCCGATGCCGTACACGGTGTCGGTCGGGTAAATGATTATTGCGCCGGCTTTCGCTAACCCGCTTAATCTTTTTACGTTGTGGGGCGGAGTCATTTCTAGAGCTTGCCGACGCGGCGCTTCATCTTGCGTTTTTGGCGTTTGCGCTTTTTCTTAATCCATTTCCAGCGCATGTGCCCCTTTTTTTTCCATTTTCTCGGTCTGGCACCCATTTAACAAAATCACTCCTAGTGAAAAAATAATTTTGAGTGTATTCATACGGTTGAAGCAATTTAAATACTTTTGCCGCTGATGGCGGCCTTCCGCTTTTCCTCGCTTAACGCGCGGTATTCCTCCCCCGTTTTCACTCCGGCGCGCCACAGGTAGCGCGCGCGCACGCGGCCGATTCCGCGTATGGAACATAACTCTAGGAGTTCGTCTTTGACGCCGTATTTGATGCGCCGCGTCAAGCGCTTGGCTTCGGCGTTTTCACGCGTGCGGTTCAAGGCGAATGCCATTTCCTGCAGCGAGTAGGCGAGCCACTCCGAGTTTCGTGCGCGCGTGTGCACGACTCCCGGCGGCAGGCCGAAGGAGTCCATGATTTGTTGTTCGGTTGCTTCGTTAATCCACGCGTTCAAGAGTTTGGCGGACTTGTATTTGTCCAGTAGTTCGGGGTCGTGCAGGTCCGGCTCCTCCAGCAGCGAGTAGCATTCCTCCCACAATTCCTTTTGCTCGTTTTTCGCGGCGCGGACGAGGGGGCGCGACTCGGTCGCGTTTGCCAGCTCCATCAAGTAGTCAAAGGGTTTTTTGTGATTGTTTTTTTGGATGAAGGAAATGAAGGAGGCGGCGGTCAAAGGGTCTATGTACAACTCGCTTACGCGTTTGCCTACCGGCGTTGCAACCAAGCCCCTTTTTTCGCGTACGAAATCGTATTCCTTCAGTTCCCCGACCACGCCATCCACTTGCGAGAACAATTGCCGGGCGTCGCCGTACTGGTGCGCGAAAAAAGTTTTTTCAAAGAAGGAATAAATTTCGTCGTAGTCGCGGCAGTGGCCCGCGGCAATCAGGCCCAGGCAGTGGCCGCGCAGGAGGGGGCGCGACGACAACTGCGAGTAAACGTCTTCGAGTTCGCCGGACAGGTAACGCTCTTTCACTTCGTTTTTTTCGTGCGGCGTGCAACACAGCACGCCCACGCCCCTGTCGTCGTAGCGCGGGCGGCCGGCTCGCCCAACTATCTGGGCGGCTTCCAGGGCGGGAATGAATTCGGCGAAAGCGCCGTTGAACCGCTTCAAGTCGCGGACCAGCACCCACGAAGCTGGGTAGTCCAAACCCATTGCCAGCGTGGTCGTGCAAACGATTGCCTTCAGGCAGCGCAACTCCTTGAAGCCGCGCTCTATTGCGTCGCGTTGTTTTGCGACGAGTCCCGCGTGGTGGAACGCCGCGCCGTTGCGCATGCAATCCGCCAGGGCGCGGCACTGCCCCGTGGGGTGGCCCAACGCGTTCAACGCGTTTTCCGCGAGGGCTTCGCAGGCCTCCTTCTCGGGTTCCGTGAGAAATTTTTCGGTGGTGGAAGACAATTGTTTTGCGAGGGATTCGGCGTTGCGCCGCGACGAAACAAATACGAGCGCCTGCCCCTTGCCCCCATTTTCTTGGAGCGCCTTTTTCAGCAGGGCGCGTTCCCTTCCCCCCGAAATTTTTTCGGAGTGCGACGCGAACTCTAGTTCTTCCCCGTCGCATACCCCTATTTCTAGGGGCGTAGGGCGGTAATCGCTTTTCACGAGGCGCGCTCCCAGCCAGTCCGCGAAATCCTTGTCGTTCGGAATCGTGGCGCTCAACGCGAGCACGCGAACCCCGTTGTCAAGGAGTTTCGTGGCCACCATTTCAAGGGTTGCCCCGCGCCGGCCGTCGCCCATCAAATGCACTTCGTCTATGACCGCCAGCGAAACGTCTTTGAGCCAGGGCGCCTTGTGGCGGAACAACGAATCAAGTTTTTCGCTGGTGGAGACGACGACGTCGTATTCCCGCAAATGCTCGGAGGAGGAATCCAACTCGCCGGTGGCCAAGCCGACCGTCAACCCGAAGGGTTCCAGCGCCTCCTTGAATTCCTTCTTTTTCTCCGTTGCCAGCGCGCGCAGGGGCACCACGTAAACGCTTTTACCCTCGTTTTCCGCAATTGCCTTCAAGGCGAGCAGGGTCTTACCGGACGCGGTGGGTGCGCTCACCACGCAGTTGCCTGCCCCGAGGTAGTCCTGTTCCAGCGCCTGTTTTTGCAGGGGGTTGGGTTCGGGGTAACCGAGTTTGAGGAGCGTTTCCATGCATTCCTTGGGTTTTTACTCGGTTAAAAACAGTGGGAGACCTTGGTTCCAGTGCCTTACTTCGCAGCGAGTATTGCCTTGACTATCCTGTTGAAGTTTCTTTGAGCAGTTCGGACCAGTGGGTGGTTGTTACGGATTTGCGCGCTTCCGAGCTGTGAGGGCTTGGCTTCCAACAACTTGTATTCCCGCGGAATTTTTTTGTTGGCCGTGGTGGTCACGGTCAGCAAGCCCTTGTTTATCAAGATTTTTGCTTTTGGTCCTTCCCTGTTTTCATTCCATTTTGAGACGAGTTTAATGAGTTCCGGCTTGATTTTTTTGAGTTCTTCCGGCGTTATCTCGACCTCGCTTGGGTGCAACCTTATGCTTACGGCGCCTCCTTTGCTTGCATCGGTGGTGACGCGAAAACCCCTGGTAACCCCGTTGTCCCGGACCCTTGGTTCCCTGAGGCGGAGCCCCCTGCAAATGGCTTCGTTGTTTTCAATTAATTTGGCGTTTATTTCGTCTTTTACGGGGTTCTTCTTCGGTTCCTTTCGCACGACTTCCCTATAAGCGTTTTCACTTGCTTCTGCCGGGCGCCTGAACCCGGGGTATGGATTCCTCATTTCTTGTAAGCACCTCTTCAATCTACTAGTAACTGTATTGTGGGCAGTGAGTCATTTAAATGATTTCCCCGTAATTCTTGCGGGGTGGGTTTGATGTTGGTGCTTAACTTGAAGGCGTACCCGGATAGCGCGGGGTTAAAGGGCTTGAAACTCGCGGAAGTTGCGCGCGATGCAGCCGAAGCCGCGGGAAAAACGGTAGTGGTTTGCCCCCAGCAATGCGATTTGCGTTGGGTATTGGAAAAAGTTCCGGAGACGAAACACTACAAGGTGTTCGCGCAGCACGGCGACGCAGTTAGCCAGGGCTCGCGCACGGGCTGGATTCCGTTGGAAGCCGTGAAAGGTTGCGGGGCTTCGGGTTTGTTAATAAACCACTCCGAGCACCGCATTGAAAACGTCAAGGAAACGATTCAAGCCGCGAAGGCATTGCGCTTGACGGCCGTGGTCTGCGCGCAGTCTCCCGAGGAGTCAAAAAAGTTTTCGGGTTTTGAGCCGTTCGCAGTTGCCTTTGAGCCCCCGGACCTCATCGGTTCCGGAATATCGGTTACAACGCGGCCCGAAGTAGCGGAGGAATCCATCAAGGCGATTAAGGAGGGCGGGTCCGCGAAGCCGTTCGTGGGCGCGGGCGTAAGCAACTCCGTGGACGTCCGCGAGTCATTTGCGTTGGGTGCGGAAGGCGTGCTCCTGGCGAGCGCTTTCGTGAAGGCCGAGAAACCGCGCGCGTTGCTGGATGGGATGCTGGTGAACTGCCCGTGAAGTTGCACAAGTTGTTGCATTCGTTGCCGCCCTACAACTTTCCGGGGCAGGAGGAACAGGACTACGACTCGGCGGGTTACGTGGTAGTGCCCGTTCCCTTTGATTCAACTGCGTGTTACGGCGGAAACGCGCGGAACGGCCCTCTCGCCGTCATGCAGGCGTCGCGCCAACTTTCCTTTTACGACTGGGAGAGCAAAAGCGCGCCAATTGAGAAAGGGATTTTTTGTACGCGGGAACTGGAGCCGGTGCGCGGCGACGCGCGCTTGACCGTTGAACGCGTTCGGCAGGCGTGCGAGGAAATCGTTGACGACAACAAGAAGCCTGTGCTTTTGGGCGGCGAACACCTGATTTCCCTTGGGGGGGTTCAAGCGTGCAAGCCGGACAGCGTGCTGGTTTTGGATGCGCACGCGGACGCGTGGAACGAGTTAGAGGGTTCGAAGTGGTCGCATGCCTGCGTTTCGCGGAGGATGCACGAGGAGGGGGCTTGCGTTAGCGTAGCGGGCGTGCGCTCCATAAGCGAGGAGGAGCTGGATTACTCCAAAAAAAAGGGTTTCAACGTTTTTTACGCGAACAAGTCCACGGTGGGGGACGTGGTAAAGTCGTTGAAGGGAAGGGTCTACATTTCCGTGGATGTTGACGTGTTGGACCCTTCGGTGATGCCGAGCACGGGAACGCCGGAGCCGGGCGGCTTGTCGTGGGAACAGGTGTGTTCGTTGTTGGAGGCAATCGGACAAAAAAGAAAGGTGGTCGGGTTTGACCTGGTTGAACTCGCGCCCATCCCGTTCCTGGAGGCGCCGAATTATTTGGCGGCCAAACTATTGTACAAAATGGTTGGGTGGTTTTGAGTGAAAGCGGAAATTGTTTTGCCCGACGGCTTGACGCTAAAAGAATTCAGGGAACGCCTTGAAAAAAAGGTGGGATTGAACGACTTGTTCGTGGTGTGCCAGCCCACGGCGGTGCAGCACGTGGCCGAGGACTTGGAGCGCTTGGGCGTTCCCTTAAAAAACTTTTTTGAAGTTGGGTTGGACGCGTTCGGCGACGGGGAAAAACGCTTTTACGTCTCGCACGAAGACGCGGCCGCCCTCAAAAAAGCGGCGTCACGCGAAGAAACGCGTTTCATCATACTCGTGGGTACGCGCCCGTTCCAGCAGGCCGAGGACTGGCTGGACGCGTTTTTCACTTTGGAGGCGGCGCAACCCGTTCTCCCCACGAAACGCACGGTCGTGGTGTGCACTTACGCGGCTTATTTGCGCGGCCACCGCAAAACCAAGGACGGGAAGGGGGGGCATGTCTTCGCCTCCGAACCGCTCGCCGCGCAAGTGTTCGTGGACAAAATCCTTTCGCGGCCCTTCAACTCCAGGTATTGCATCGTAACGCCGCACACCAAGGAGAAAAGCGTTTTGGGGCGCCTCCTCAAACCGTTTTACCCGTTGCCCGTATTCGTGGAAGTGGTGCGGCGCGCTTACCCCTCATTGAACATCAGCTTGTTCGCGCCCGACGAGGAGGCCTCCATCACGGTGCGCGCCGAACTCAACCGCGCGCTCGGCCGGAAAGTGAATACGGCTTACGTGAAAAAATTCCGTGGCGCGGGAATAGACAAGACCAAAGCGGAGGAATTCGTGGGCAACGTTTCCGGCACCAACGTGTTGTGCTTTGACGACCTGACTTCCACTGGCGGCTCGCTCGCGCGGACGGTGGATAAATCCCTTCAACAAGGCGCGAAGGGCGTGATGGTCGGCGTCACGCACATGGTGACCCTAGCCGCGCTCGTCCGCCTCCTTGAGTCGCGTGCAAACCACGTCGTGTTCACCAACTCGATTGACTTGAATTACCTGCTTTCCACGAACCGCAAGCTGTCCCGCAAGGCGACCCAGCTCGTGCGCCGCCACCTCGGCGGGAAACTGCATTACGTGAGCGTCGCGCCCACCATCCTAGAGGAAAGCGTGAAGGTTCTCGCAAAGAGGAAATGAACTTGTTCTTCGCCGACCTCCATCTTCATTCCAAGTATTCGCGCGCCGTGTCCAAGGACATGGATTTGCCGCACCTCGTGCAGGGCGCGAAACAGAAGGGGTTGTCGTTGATGGGGACCGGCGACTTCTCGCACCCCGCGTGGCTCCATTACTTGAAGCACGAACTCCTCGAAAGCGGTTTGCAGGGGTTGTACGAAAAGGACGGCGTGCACTTCATGCTTTCAAATGAGGTAGCCACTTTTTGCCCCGGCCACAAGGTGCACCACTGCGTTTTCGCTCCGTCATTCGAGTGTGTTGACCAGTTAACGGATGTTTACTCAAGGAAGAGTAACCTGGCCGCGGATGGGCGGCCCATGATGGCTTCAACCACGCCCGCGGAATTCGTTGAACTCACGCTTGAGGCCTGCTCCAAAGCGGTAATTATACCCGCGCACGCGTGGACCCCCTGGTTCGGCGTGCTGGGAAGCAAGAGCGGTTACGACTCCGTGCAGGAAGCATACGAGGACAAGTCAAGCAAGATATTCGCGATTGAAACCGGGTTATCGTGTTATGATTCAAAAACCGAAGTTCTAACCGAAAAGGGTTGGAAGAAATTTTCAGAAGTAAATTATTCAGACAAGATATGTACTATTAATCCAAAGACCAGTGCGGTGGAATATCAACGGCCCAACAAAAAATTCAGGTATCATTACCGCGGTAAAATGTATAAGCTTAAAACCAGGCGAGTGGATTTACTTGTCACGCCTAATCACCGACTTTTCGTGACTACCTGTGATTTTAGGAAACCCAAGCCCTTTTTTCTAAAAGAAGCGGAATTTTTGTACGGCAAGTCGAAGCAATTCAAGAAAGATGGGCTATGGCGCGGAGAAGACAAGATTTACTTCGTTCTACCTTCGGTTTCAATCCGGCACGGAAGCAAATATTATCGCGGGTTTCGAAAAAAACAGGCAAAAAAGATCCCGATGCACAATTGGCTTAAGTTTTTTGGTTTCTGGATTGCGGAAGGCTGGGTTTCTGAAGGAAAAAACGGGGATTACGGCGTTTATTTGTGCAATACCAATGGAAAATTGATTCGTGAAATGAACAAGATACTTACGGGTTTTGGTTACCGTACCTTTTATTCTAAAAAAACATACACTCTTCGAGTTAGGGATTACCAACTATTCAATTATTTGAAGCAATTTGGAAAATGCTATGAAAAATTCATTCCCCTAAGCATAAAGAAATTGTCGAAGAAGTTGCTTCAAATTTTTCTTGATTATTACATTAAGGGAGACGGGCACATTTATGGGCGTAATGGGAAAGGGTTGTCGGCAACTACTACTTCGGTTAAACTTCGCGACGATTTACAAGAGATAGCCTTGAAAGTGGGGATGTCTGCGTATTACAAACTAGGCCAAAAAAGGGGCACGCCCATTCCGCACCACAATCAAAAAAAGAGTTATTTACAGAGAAATGATTCTTGGGTAGTTTATTTTATTAGGAGAAACAGGCACGCGCTAACGCCCTCTTATTTGAAAAAGAAGGGTTATGTTGAAGAATGGGTTGACTTCAATGGTTTCGTCTACTGCGTTTCAGTTCCAAATAAGGTAATATACGTTAGGCGAAACGGGACACCTGTTTGGTGTGGTAATTCCGACCCCGCAATGAATTGGCGGGTTTCCTCCTTGGACGATTACGCCTTGATGTCCAACAGCGACTCGCACTCGCCCGCTCCCCTCCGCATCGGCAGGGAAGCCAACTGCTTTAACAAGCCAATGGGTTACGACGCGTTGTTTGACTCCGTGCGCAAAAAGGACGCCAAACGCTTTTTGTTCACCGTTGAAGTTGACCCGGCTTACGGCAAATATCATTACGACGGCCACCGCAACTGCAATTATTCGCGCGCCCCCGACCTGAAAAACAAGGCGTGCCCGAAGTGCGGGAAAGAATTGACAATAGGCGTGGAGCACCGCGTTGAGGAGTTGGCTGACAGGCCGCAGGGCTTCAAGCCCAAAGACGCCATTCCCTTCAAGAGGCTGCTGCCGTTGCAGGAAATCGCGGCAAACGTGTTCGGAACCGCCGCCTTTTCCAAGAAGGCGCGCGACGCCGCCTGCCAATTGTCCGGAAAATTCGGGAACGAATTAACGGTCCTGCTGGAAACGCCTTTTGCCGAGCTTGAAAAAGAGTGCGACAAGAAACTCGTTGGCGCAATCAAGTTGAACCGCGAGGAGCGAATCAAGGTCAAGCCCGGCTTTGACGGGGTTTACGGCGTGCCCGACTTGTCGGGGCAAGGCAAAATCACGGATTTTTAGCACTACTATTAGTGTTCCCTAAGTTCTCCTGCCTTTGCGCTTCCACGCATATA
>DALH01000011.1:10315-10506 GCA_002499405.1 Candidatus Micrarchaeota archaeon UBA95
GTGCAAGTCGTAGTTGCCGGGTTCTAACAGGTTTTTGAGGGTGTAGGAGTGGACGCCGTTCTTGCATTCTCCTGCCAGGTTTTCCATGACCACGTCTTGGGGGCCTTCCACAGTTAATTGGATTGCCAGTTCGCAATTGTTTTCGCCGTTGTATTGAGTCCAAATCTTGACTTCAACGTCTCCCGCTATTT
>DALH01000015.1 GCA_002499405.1 Candidatus Micrarchaeota archaeon UBA95
TTTTGGTGCATCCCCTGATACCCTTGGAATCATACCCCCGAATTACTTCGGCGAATTAATTTGCCAACCCCTTCCTGCTTTGTTGAATGTTAACTGGTTTTTTTAAGTTGTTGTGCGTAAGTGTATGGTCATGGAAACAAGGTATAGGGCGTTGAGCGCCGCGGCATCGTTCATCGGCGTGTGGTTCATCGGGGGAGTCGTATACCACGCATTGGAGGGGTGGTCGTGGCTGGACTCGTTTTACTTCGCGGGAACCACGATTACCACGGTTGGTTACGGCGACTTGGTGCCGGTCACGGAAGCCGGAAAACTGTTCACCATGGGTTACCTCTTCATAGGCATAGCCATCGCGCTGTACGCCCTCACCATCGTGGGCGGGTACTACGTTGAAAAACAGTACGAACAACAGATATTCAAGCACTTGAACAAGAGGAGCCCTCACCACAACATCATGAACCACTTGAAGAGGAAGAGGAATGCTTAGGACCCACTACGTTGGAGACGCGTCCGGCGGAGAGGTAACGCTGGCCGGCTGGGTGCACGAAATACGCGACCTCGGCAAGCTCGCCTTCGTCATCCTGCGCGACAGGACTGGCCTAATTCAAA
Organism: Candidatus Micrarchaeota archaeon UBA95; assembly: GCA_002499405.1. Classification (GTDB taxonomy): domain Archaea; phylum Micrarchaeota; class Micrarchaeia; order Norongarragalinales; family Norongarragalinaceae; genus UBA95. The sequence continues at coordinate 607 of DALH01000015.1, forward strand.
TCACCGTGAAAAAAAACGAGTGCCCCGCGGAAATGGTGAAAACCGTTGAAGGACTTGTCAAGGAAACCGCAATCGCCGTGACGGGCACGGTCAAAAAATCCGAGATAGCCGGCCTGGGAAAGGAATTGTTTCCCGAAAAAATCGTTGTAATCGGGAAAATCCACAAAAAGGTTCCGTTTGAAGTAACCGGCAAGGTGCCCGCGGACTTGGACGTGCGCTTGGACAACCGCTTCATTGACTTGAGGCGCCGCGAAACCAACGCGGTTTTCCGCGTGCGCGCCGAAGCGCAGCGCGCCTTCCGCGAGAAATGCCTTGAACTGGGCTGCCAGGAAATCAACCCGCCGTGCATTGTTGAAACCAGCACTGAGGGCGGCACCGACCTGTTCAAAGTGAAATACTTTGAGAAGGACGCCTTCCTCGCCCAGTCCCCGCAACTCTACAAGCAGCTGGCCGTAGTCGGCGGGTTGGACAAGGTGTTCATGACGGTTCCCGTGTTCCGCGCCGAAAAACACAACACCACGCAGCACCTCAACGAAGTCACGCAGATGGACGTGGAAATCGGGTTCGCCGACGACGAGGACGCCTTGAATTACTTGGAGGATGTGTTCCTCCACATACTGAAAAGCGTGAAAAAGAATTGCGGCCCCGAACTCGGCTTGCTCGGTGTTAAAGTAAGCGAATACGAGGGGATACCGCGTTACACTTACGACGACGTGTTGGAAGCCCTGAAAAAAAAGGGCGTGAAAGTTGCGTGGGGGGACGACTTCTCAAAAGAACAGGAAGCCCGCATCCCCGAAGCGCTCGGCACGGATTTGTTCTTCGTCACGCGCTGGCCCACGAAATGCCGCGCGTTTTACAGCATGCCCCTGCAAGAAAACCCGGAGGTTTGCAAGGCGTACGACCTAGTGTTCAAGGGCATGGAGGTGGCGAGCGGCGCCCAGCGAATCCACCTGCCCGAACTCTTAATCAAACAATTGAAGGCGAAGGGATTGGACCCTGACAACTTTGAGTCGTACGTGGACGCGTTCCGTTACGGCGCGATTCCGCACGCGGGCTGGAGCATCGGCGCTGAACGCCTAACCATGCAGTTGTGCGGCCTGGAAAACATCCGCGAAGCCGCGTTGTTCCCGCGCGACCGCCACCGCCTAACGCCTTAATTGAGTTCCTTCAAGCGCTTGTCAATCAAGTTGCGCTGCTCTTCCAGGAACGCTTTCTCGTCCTGGGGAGCCGGCTCGTATTGGAAGCGCCTTCCAAAACCCCCGCCGAAGCCGCGGCCAAAACCGCGCGCATTCTTGTCCTGCGCGGGTTGGCAGCCACCGCGACCGCGGTTCAACCCGCGCCCCATGCCGGAGCCGTCCCTTTTGGGTATTCCTTTTTCCATAATCTCACCTCTTTAATCGCGGTTTCAACCGCGACTCTCTATACCGTGAACGGAATCAAACTCCCGAGCCGAAGCACCAAGCGAAGGCAAGGGATTTGATTGGGTTCAAAGAATATATATTCATAACAAGTATTTAATAGTTTCGGATACTTATTCAAAACCATGCCGAGGCCCTTCAAGCACAGACGCGTTTCGGGCAAGCCGAGAAGCAATTACTTCAAGCCCGCGGGCATTCCCCTGCGCGCGCTGGAGGAAGTCGTGTTGACGGCGGCGGAAGTGGAGGCGTTGAAGCTGCGCGGGAGGGGACTTGACCAGACGGAAATAGCCGTGAAGATGGGGGTTTCCCAGCCCACTGCTCACCGCATAATTTCGTCCGCGGTCCAGAAGGTGGGGGACGCGCTCGCGAACGGCAAGGCCATCCGCATTACCTAGACGTGGTTCTTCCAATAATATTTTTTGCCGGGTCCCAGGAAGTAGTACGCCGCCCCGATAATCACGATGACTATCAGGATCAGGGTCCAGTCAAACCCGCCGGAAGCCGGCGGCGAAACCAGCCCTTTAAGAATTTCCTCCGCCTGCAACGCATATTCCTCGGCCTGGGCGTAATCCCCTGCAGCCATTGCCTGGGACGCCAAGTCCAACAAGTAGGTGGCTTCGGAGGAGTCAACTTGTCCAAGCAGGTCTTGCGCCCTCGCAATCGCTTCTTCTGCCTCCGCGCGGGTTACCACCGCGGGCGTTGCTGTTGGCTTCGCGGTCGGGCTTGCTTTAGGCGTTTCAGTCGGGGTTGGGCTCGCCTTTTGTTCTGGCGGCTTGGTTGGCGTAGCGCTGGGTTTGATGGTTGGAGCCGCGGTGGGCTCCGCCTCTTCGCAGTCCGGGTCGGTCAAACCCAACTCGGAGGCACAAACGCGGCAAATTCCGTCAAGCAAATAATCGCATTTCACACATGACCCAGCCGAACAATAATAACCGCTTGAGCAGTCTGAGTTCGAGGTGCAGCTGGGGCTGCCCGATCCACCTCCTGCTGAAACGGCGGCGAACGAGAAGTTAGACGAAGCATTGGCGGTTTGACCGTGATTATCCGAGCATTCGAGATTCCAGTACCAAGTAGTCGCCTCGTTTGGGATCGTGAAGGACGCTGAAAACATAGTGTCGTTGGTTATGGCGGAAGTGTTCGCGTAATTCGCGTAGTCCGCGCCCGTTGAACGGTACACCCAGAACCTTCCCCCGGTGAGCGTTGCGTTGCTTTGGCAGCTTCCAATGAGCGATATGACGTTTCCCACGGGTTGCGCCGAGGCATCCAACGGGGTGAACAGCGTTGAAGTCAAGAAGTAACTCGTCAGCAAATTGAAGGTCAAGTTGTTTGAAACCTCAAACCCGCTCTCGTTGTCCTCGCAC
>DALH01000045.1 GCA_002499405.1 Candidatus Micrarchaeota archaeon UBA95
AACTTATTTAATTGTTTAGGCGGTTTTCGGGGGTTTTCAACCCTTCAATTCCTCTTCCTTCAACGCTTCCAACTCGCTTAAAATGTTCCAGATGAGCGTCCTCGCGTGCGCGGGCATGTTTATGTCGTTGCTGACCGCGTCCAAGTCGTAAACCGCGGAACTCATGGCGGCTACCTTGTCCTCGTTCTCCACCAACTTTTTTTTCGCGTCCGAAATTTTGGTGCGCACGTTGCGCGGCACCGCCGTGTCGTTGCTTAACTCGCTCAACATTTCAATGATTGGATCCAAATCAGTCATTCATAAGCACCCCGCTAAGAGTCGAAAGTAATCGCACTCAACTTATGGACGCACCCAATATAAAATCGTGTTGTTTAACGTATTTCATGGAGTTGAACCGCGGCCTGCTCGCCGGAGCCACCGTGATACTCGCCTTGTTCCTGATTTACTCGTTCTCGCCTCACACGACCGCGGAAAACCCGGAGGGAAACGCGACAATCAAGGAAACGTTGTTGTCGTCGCAGGAACTCGGCGCGGCAATCCTGGAAACCTATTTCGTCGGAGGCAATTACACCGCGGCAGTCAGGACGGGTCACTCCCCCCTGGACTTGTTCACTGTTTTACCGAAAGACCGCGGCTTTGAAGGGTCCTCGTCAGAGCCGCCGGCAACCCCGCAGCCAATAACTGAAAACGCTTTCTCAGACGCAGTTCCCGCGAACTCTTCCTTCAACCGCTCGGTCTCGCTCGGCGAAGGCGCGGAACCCGCGCTGTTCCTCGCCGGCGAAGGCCTGGATGGAAGCAACTGGGAGCGCGTGCTGCGCAAGATTTCCGCATTGAATTTGAATGCGAGCGAGGCGATTGCCTTGCAGGAAAAACTCAACGACTTCCTGTCCCTCGTCGCGGTCTTCGGCAATTACTCGATTCTGGAGGAACTCGTGGACTACGCGAAGAACGCGACGGACGCGAAGATAATCAACCCGGACTACGACGCGGAAAAGGCAATCAAAGAAAGAGAAGTTCCGAAGGAAATCGGGCCCGAATTTGAAGTGCCGAAAGAAATCGTTTTGAAGGTGAGCGAAACCGACCCGTTCGAATCCGAGTCATTCATTGTTTCCTCAGCCCTGCCGTTGGGAAACATACTCATTGAGTTCAGCGGAACCGCCGAGGAAGACGTGGAATTCAACTTCCTGCAATTCAACCAAACCTCCGCGGAATTCTATTTTGAAGCCGACCTGACCAACGAAAAATACAACGAGGAAGGACTGTTCGACTTTGACGAAAAGGAGGGAGAAGCAAAACTCGCGTTCTCCTCGTTCCCCGGCAAAGTGTTTGAGATAAGCGTGTTGCTTGAAGTGGAACACGTAAAGCCGAAGAAAGCCGAGGAAACCGGCGGATTCGTTGAAGACGAAAACGAGATAGTTTTCGAGCCGCCCGCGAAGGGGCCGCGCTCGGCCGAGCAATGCGCTGAAGACGCGGCAAAGGTTTTGGCCGAGGCAAGAAAGCACTTGGGCAAGCCATACGTTCTTGCGTGCAACAATTACCCTGACTCTTTTTCGTGCGCGTGCTTCGTGTCCTATGCATTCCAAAAAGCGGGTTTTGACTACTGGGGTTTCTCGCGGAGCGCTTCATTCATTTACGGCTGGGCGAGCGGGCTTGGGCAAAACGACGGTCAAGGCAACCGGAATAAAATTCACGAGCCGTACGGCGAGGAAGTAGGCATGGGCGAGTTGGTGCCGGGCGACGTCGTGTTCTTCACGCACACATGGGACCCGCCGGGTTTTGAAAAGTGCACTCCCAAACTCGTAACGCATGTGGGCATTTACGCGGGAGATGGCAAGTTAATTCACGCGGGCGACCCGATACAGGAAATACCTTTTATGGAATACGCTACAGAAATCAGCGACTGCGGCGACAAGATTTTTCACAGCGCGTGGCGCGTGCTGGACTCCTGCAAGACGCCCGAAGAGGAATAAGGAAAGTCCGCCGTCACTGCGGTATGATTTTGACGGCGTTCAACTTGATGGTTACGGGGATGGGCACGGCGACCTCGATGAGTTCCACGGTAATCTCTTCCTTGTCCTCGTTCACGTGCGACACCTTAGCGCGCTCGCCCTTGAACGGCCCGCTCGTGACCTCTATGATGTCGCCCTTGTTCAAAACGATTTTCTGGGGCTTGCTTTCAAGCATTCCCTTGATTTCCTCGAACGGAATCTCGTTGCTCAAAACGCTTTTCACGTGGGGCACGTTCGTAATCAATTGCTTTGCTTCGGTCGCGTTATGCGTTTCAACTATGAGGTAGCCCTTTAGTCTGGCGGAGACGAGCAGGGCGTCAATCGGGTTGCGGCCCTCCTTCGTCGTCTTCTTCGCCTTCTCGTAAAGCATGTCTGCGACGATGCTTTCCTGTCCCGCGGTCACGCGGTAAGCCAACAACATCTCATTACCTCAACCAATAAGCCGCCATTGTTATGACGAACCCCACGAAGCCCAGCAACGCCATGCCGATGCCAGTAGTCAAAGCCATTTGGCGGTATTCGTGCTCCTTGGGCTTGTGCGTAATCGCTATGACGCGCTCGCTTCGCTTAACGAACTCCTTCAAGTCAAACAATTTTTTTTCACCCTAAAAAGTCTAATTCCAGTTCCTCTTCCCCGTTGCCGGCGCCGGGCTCGGTCGCGAGGTTCCTGATGCCCGTAATTACAGCGAGCACGCGCACCGCGCTCTTCTGCATTCCGCGGTCAACGGTCGCACCCCAGATAACGTGCGAATTCTTATTCATCCGCGAACTGATGCTTTGCACGGCCAACTCGGCTTCGCCGAGCGTCATGTCCTGGCCGCCCGTGATGTTAATCAACGCCTTGTCGGCCTCGGTGATGTCCAAGTCCAGCAATGGCGACGACAACGCTTTTTCGGCCGCCTCCAAAACGCGGTTGCGCTGGTCCACGTTGCTCACCTCGCCCAACCCAATCATGGCGGTCCCGCTCTTGTCAAGAATCGTGCGCATATCCGCGAAATCCAGGTTCACCAGACCCGGCTTCGTGATGAGTTCGGTAATGCCTTTAACCGCGTTGGTTAGAACCATGTCGCTCGCGCGGAACGCCACGTCCAAGGGCTGGTCCGCCACGAAATACAATAATTTGTCGTTGGGAATCGCAATAGTCGTGTCCGCCGCCGGCTTCAGTTTATCCAAGCCGTCCAAGGCGTTGCGCATGCGCTTGGAACCCTCGGAAGTGAACGGAAGGGTTACAATGGCGACTACGAGGGCCCCCGCTTCCTTGGCGATGCGCGAGATAACGGGAGCGCTGCCCGTGCCGGTTCCGCCGCCCAAGCCGCAGGTGATGAACACGAGGTCGGCGTCCTTGAGCGCTTCCTTGATTTCCTCGGCTTGCTCTTGCGCGGCGGCCTCGCCAATGGCCGGATTGCTTCCCGCACCCATGCCCCGCGTCTTGCTCTTGCCCAACAACAACTTCTTCTGTGACTTGATGCTCAACAAGTGCTGGGCATCCGTGTTCATCGCCAAGAGTTTCGCTCCCGTGATGCCCACGCTGCTCATGCGGTTAATCGTGTTGTTCCCGCTTCCACCCGTGCCCACCACGTAAATCTGGGGCGCGCTTTTTTCCAGGAAATCCATTAACTCGCGGTCTTCATCGCTCAACAGCTTGCCTGGCTCCTCTATAACGTAATCCTTCCTCTGCCCACCGAACATTTCCTCAAACTGGGGTTCACTCACTTCAATCTCACCCAAAAAAACGGGTTTCAAACCCGCCATTAGACACCAACAAATTTATTAATCTTGTTTTGGGCGTTCTACCTTTAAAACCCTTTCCCGGCTGGGTCCCGCTAATTAATTGAGTTCTGCTAAAATATTCGCGTTCTTGCTAACAAAAATTAAGTGTGTTCGTTTAGCTGTTCAATTTGTTTAGTTAGGCTGTTTATACTAGGCGCGAGCTCGTGTAATGGCTTGATTGTTTTGGACAAGTTAAGCATTGCACCTACTCCCTTACTGGTTTGTTCAAGCATTAAAGATGCAGATAACTTTTGAAGGTCTAGGACTGCCACGGGGTGTGGATTATTTAAATCCACTAGTTCGCCTGCGGTTATGTCATTAGGTATGCTTGCATAACACTCAGAATCGGCTTGTGACAAACCGTTTAAGTATTCTAGTAACTCGGTTTTGAGTCCTGCAATAGTAGCTATATCTATTTCTGAATTTGGCGGTTTTGATTCAAAATTTATAGCTACTATTACTTTTTGTTTATTTGTTAAATCGTTTAAAGCATTACCTTTGTCTATGCTGTTCGCTATTAGAAATGAAACGATTTGGGCTCGTAGGCCGATTCGTTGAAGGTTAGATTTTTGCGAAATTAAATAAAATTTTTTGTCTACCATACAACTCACAAGCATTACGCAGGCTGATATTTAAACTGCATCTAAAATCATACACGATGTTACTATTGCGTAGTTATAACTATTTAAAACTATTGTTGAAAATGACCCGGAAACCCCGCTTTGCGCCCAAACTAGTTCTGCACATAAACTCGGTTGGTTGTACAAAAAAACAATGTAGCTATCGGGGAGAAACTTGGTTACATTCGACCAAACCACGCTCTTTGTAAGAAGCTAGGAGTTCCTCTTCCCTGGTTTTTCGTTTATCTTCTCCGCCGGTAACTTCCTCAAACCAAAAAAAGCATTTTAATTGTTTAATTTTCAATTTTATACAAGAATTTTCTTCTGAGTTACTTAGGTGGTGCATTAATCTTTCTCTTATTTGACCAGAACCAACATAAAAAACCGTTTGATTAGTACTCAGCACATAAACTCCGTAAACGTCATTCAAGTTACTTACCTTGTTTGCAGTATACTCAATCCAATCCATTTTATTTCACCCGCCTTTTCCTCCAAGTCCGAGTATAAAAACCTTTTCATAGCCCCGGCTTTGTAGCAGAAGTCGATTTTGTAGCAAAAATCCAAAACCAGCTCAAAAACGGGTTTGGCTTACTTCCTTAAATAAGTGGTAGGCATTTATGAAAGTATGGAAACCAACGCTATTTACGAGGGCGACAACCTCGAAATAATGAGCAAGTTTCCCAGCGAAAGCATTGATTTGATTTACGCCGACCCGCCTTTCTTCTCAAATCGCCAATATGAGATAATTTGGAACGACGGCGCGGAAAAACGAGCATTCCAAGACCGATGGGCCGGAGGAATAGAACACTATACTGCGTGGATGGAGCCACGTTTGCGCGAGTGCCACCGCTTGCTGAAAGAAACGGGTTCATTTTACTTGCACTGTGATTGGCACGCTAACGCGCACTTACGCGTTTTGTTAGACAAGATTTTCGGAGAAAATAACTTTAGGAACGAAATTGTCTGGAAACGAAAGACTGGACGCGGAGAAACACAACACAAAAGCAACCAGTTTGGCGTTTGCGTGGATTACGTATTGTTTTATGCGAAGTCAAAAAATTCAAAATTCAATACGCAGTTTATTCCTGTTTCAGAAGCAGATGAAACCTATAAAGAATATCTAAAAAAAATGTTTCGGCACACTGACAAAAAGGGTAGGGTTTTTCGGGTTGATAATCTTGCAAGTCCTTCACCCAGACCTAATCTGACTTATGACTACAAAGGTTACAAACCACCCGCCAACGGATGGGCTATTTCTTTAGAAAAAATGAAAAAGTGGGATAAAGAAGGTCGGCTTTACTTCCCGAAAAACCGAGAAGGAAGAATACAGCGCATCCGTTACCTTGACGAAATCAAAGGACAACCAATCCAAAATTTGTGGGACGATATTCGACCCATTTCCAGCCAATCGGATGAACGGCAAGGTTATCCAACGCAGAAGCCAGTCGCATTGCTGGAACGCATAATAAAAACGTCTAGCAACGAAGGCGACGTTGTTTTAGACCCGTTTTGCGGTTGCGGCACGGCGTTGGTAGCAGCTCAAAAGCTCGGTCGCAAGTGGATAGGCATAGACGTTTCGCCGACAGCCTGTAAGCTAATGCATAAACGGTTGCAAAAAGAATTCAAGATTAAGGCTCATCTCGTCAGGGGCGAGGTGGATATAAATTACGTCAAAAAATTACCGCCCTTCGAGTTTCAAAACTGGGTAGTCGTAGATAAGTTCCTTGGCAAAGTCAGCGAGAGAAAAAGCGGGGATATGGGTATAGACGGTTTCACGCCACAAATTATGGGCGGTTTCCCAATTCAAGTTAAACAAAGCGAAGACGTTGGGCGCAACGTAGTGGATAATTTCGAAACAGCTATCCAACGTATGAAGAAAAAGCGCGGCTACATCATCGCTTATAGTTTTGGCAAGGGCGCATATGAGGAAGCCGCCCGCGCTAAAAACCAGCAAGGACTTGAAATAGTCTTGCGAACAGTAAAGGAGCTGTTAGAAGGCAAAATAGAGGATGACCATCAGCACCACCTACCCGCCGAGCCTCGTTAATCTACTCCTTTAATCCTGCCTGCTCCCGACTTTAGAGGAGAAGCAAAGCCCCGGCGGAGTTGGCTTAGAAACCCAATCGCTTGCGGAACGCGGCTAGGGCGCTTGCTATGAGCGAGAGGACTACCACGAACCACGGCGCGTTTGCGGCAGTGAACAAACCAGTTACTCCGGCCGGCGCGGGAGTCGGCGACGGCACGGCCTGCTCGGTCAACGCAACGGGCGCAGCCTCAATTGTCGGGCTGGGCGAAGGCGTTATTGGCCTGGGCGGAATCGGGGTGGCTGTTGGAGTCGGCGATGGCGTGGCACTTCCCCTGGTGGGGCCCACGCCGCTAGAAGTTCCGCCCCCGTAATAAATGTCATGGCTGGTGTCCCCGCCGCCGTA
>DALH01000054.1 GCA_002499405.1 Candidatus Micrarchaeota archaeon UBA95
TCGCCTACGCTATCCGAAAGGACATTTTTGGTCGCGCGGGAGTTTCGCGCGGGCTGTTGGCGATGCAACCCTCGAGACTGTAAGGCGTTATGTTCGCTTTGACAACGACCCTTATCAGCAAACGCTGGCGGCGTAGGAAACCCCCGACTTCAGTCGGGGGAGGAGGTCATTCTTTGATGCGATTTTGATGTGGTTGGTTTTTTCAAAAGAGTTTTTTCAGGTAGGCGTAAGCCGGCTGCAACTCCTTTTTCTGCTTTTTGAAGCATATTTTCGCATAATCCTTTTCAATTTTTTTCTTGAACCACGATTCAAAGTCCTTGAAATCCTTTTTCAGGTGCGCCTTCCAGTAATAGTGCAGCGTGGTCATGTGCGCCATCGCGTCCGCGGTTCGGACCACTTTGGATTCAATGTTGTGCGGCTTTTGTTCCAGCGCGGTTGAAGCAATTGCGTCCTGAACCGATGAAACGAATTTTTCGTCGTTGATTCCGGCTTCTTTCAGCAATTCCGCTGCCCTGATAGCGCTTCTTTTCTCGTGGTTTTCTGTTCCAGAACCTATGAGGCCGACGTCGTGGAGGAGGCAGGCCGCTTCAACCACTTGTTCGTCGACACCGTATTCCTTGGCGAGCTTTAATCCTATTGACGTGCAGGGGAGAACGTGAACGTCAAAATACCATTTTTCCCTCCCAACCCGCAGGTCGGCTTCGTCAAACAACGCGCGGACTTTTCGCCTCAAACTTCGTAACCGCGTTTTCATTTCAACCAACAATCGTAGTTCCAATGCTCTTTTAATGCGGTGTGGTTGAAACCTTTGGAAACGCCCGATCGCAAAAACCGAGTAAGGCAGCAAACACTTTATTCTAGTGTCGGCAGGGTTTATTGATGGAGTTTTGGCGCGCAGTCAGTTATGTTTTCACGCCGGCCAAGGCAAGCATGTTTACGGTAGTCGTATTGACCTTGTTTGCTGCGGGCAATGCTAGCCTTGTAAACCTGGTTTTGGGTTCAATTTTTCTTGTCGTGCTGCCGCACGGGCTCCGGCCGATTCGGATAAAAAAGGAAGAGATTGATGAGGAGACCCAGCGGTTGAAGCGTTTTCCAACTTATGAACGCAAAATATCTTTTTTCCTGCTTGGTTCGGCGGTTTTTTACGTTTTGGACTTGAATGCGTTGTTTGTTTTTGCGGTTTGTTTGAGTATAACCGAGTCCCTCCTTTGGGCGCTCAACCATTATACGAAGGTGAGCATCCATACCGCCGGCGTTACCCGTTGTACGACCGTGTTGATTTACTTTCTGGGTTATTGGATGGCAATTGGTTACGCCGTGGCGGGGTTGGTGGCCATAAGCCGTCTTAAACTAAAGGCACACACCCTTGGACAAGCGGTTTTGGGGTTGCTTGTAGGCTTTTTCGGCGCGTTCATTACGCTTGAAATAATGCTCTGATTTCGGAGCCTACCAACAATTATATACCTAAATTTTCATTGTTTTGCTTGGCTGCGGACGCTTTTGCCGCAGACTAAATGCAGCCAGCTTTGTCAGGCGATAGGGTGAAAAAGAAAAATGGCTTTGCTTGAGCAAGACGTTTATCTTGGCGCGGGCGTGCACATCGGCACGCGCGTGAAGAGCGGCGGGATGCGGGAATACATTTACAGGACGCGCGAGGACGGTTTGCACGTCATTGACTTGAAGCGCTTGGACGAGCGCATAGCCGAGGTGGCCAAGTTGTTGGCGGGTTACGAGGCGTCCAAGGTGTTCGTGGTCGGGGGAAAATCCAACGCGCAGCGCCCCGTGGAAAAGTTTTGCGAGGCAACGGGTTTTCAGGCGTTGAACGGCAGGTTCACGCCTGGCAGGTTCACGAACCCGCAGAGGGACGACTTCGTTGAACCCGATTTGGTGATAGTGACGGACCCCGGAGTGGACCGGCAAGCCGTGCAGGAGGCCTCGCAGTTGAACATTCCCATAGTCGCGTTGTGCGACACGAACAACTCGGTGCGCAACGTTGACGTCGTGATTCCCACGAACAACAAGGGCCGCAAGGCGCTGGCCCTGGTTTACTGGCTTCTTGCAAGGGAGTACTTGAAGGCGTCCAACAGGATTTCAAGCGACGAGGAGTTTACCGCGGTTCCTGAGGAGTACGAGGCCTGAGAACATGGCGCGGCAACCGGTTTTCGCCGGCTCTTTTTACCCCGCGTCAAAACAATTGTGCGAGCGAATGCTTGAATCCTTTAAGCCAAAACCCGAACCCGAAGCGTGCGCAGTTGTTTCGCCGCACGCGGGATGGGTTTACTCGGGGAGGACGGCGATGCGCGCCGTGGAGCGATTAAAGGGGAAGGGAACCGTGGTCGTGGTTTCGCCGAACCACACCGGAATCGGGGAAGCGGTGTCCGTGAGCAAACAGGATTGGGTTACGCCCCTCGGCGAAATCAAGTGCGACGCCGAAGCGGCGCAAAAAATCGTGGACGAGGGGTTTGCGTTCGACGAAGCCGGCCACGGCCAGGAGCACTCAATTGAAGTGCAGCTCCCTTTCATCCAAAAATTGTTTCCAGAGGCGCGCCTTGTAGCGGTTACGATGGCTGACCAATCGCTTGAAATTGCGGGGAAACTCGGCGAGGCGCTGGCAAAATTGGACGTTGCCGTGATTGCTTCAAGCGATTTCACGCATTACGAGCCGGCAAAGCAGGCCAAGCAAAAGGATGACGCGGTGCTGGCGGCGTTGGAGGGGCTGGACGTGAAAGAGTTTTACGACGCGTTAAAGGAGAACGAGTGCAGTGCGTGCGGTTACGGCCCGATTGCGGCCGCGGCGACTTTCGCGAAAAAAAGGGGCGCGAAAAAGGCGCGCGTAATTGATTACTCTAATTCAGGCCAGCGCACGAGGGATGAGTCCAGCGTAGTGGATTACTACGCCATTGAATTCATTTGACGCGCCATTGGACTTCTTTTATTATTGCGCCGCCCACGAGGAGGTCGTTGTCGTAAAACCCGGCGACCTGGCCCGGCGAGGGCGCCCACAAGGGTTCGAGGAGGGTGACCGTGTCGCCGGTCACGCGGCAGCGCACGGGTTGCTGGTGGTGGCGCACGATTAAATTGATTTCGTCGGGCAGGGGGCCGTGCAAGTTCTTTTCGCCGACCCTGAACGACTCGCAGTATAATTCGTTGCGTTCGGCTAGGACCACGGCGTTTTCCTTGGCATCCACTTCCTTGACATACAAGCGTTTGCGGCCAAGGCCGTGGCGCTGGCCCACGCAGTAAAACCAGGCGCCGTAGTGTTCTCCCACGGTTTTCCCGTTGAAAACGAATCGGCCGCGCTTTTTGGGGAGGTCCTTCAAGGCGTTCAGGCGGCTTGAAGCAAAGCACAAGTCCTGGCTTTCGCCGCCCCGCCAGTTGGAGGCGCGCTTTACTTCGCACTTGTTTTTTTCGCCGAGCGGGAGGACGATGAAAGGCAGCGCCTCTTTTTTGACGAGCGCGAAAGCATAGGACTGGTCTTTTTTTTTGTCCGTGGCGCGCAGGATGCGCGCGTTCTCAATTTTGGCGTAGTGGCCGGTCGCGAGTTTTTTGCAGCCAAGTTTTTTCGCGGCGTCCAGCAACAAGCCGAACTTGATGTTGCGGTTGCAGTAAAGGCAGGGGTTTGGGGTTCGGCCCGCCGCGTATTCCAATATGAAGGGCTGGACAACGCTTTTTTGGAAGGCGGCGCGTGCGTCCACGATTTGAAAGGGAATGCCGAGTTCTTGGCTGCGTTTTCGCGCTTCTTTTCCTTCATCCGAGTGGAGGCGAAGGAACAAGCCGAGCACGTCTGCGCCTTCGTCCAGCAGTTCTTTTGTTGCGGCGGCGCTGTCCACGCCCCCGCTCAACCCGACTCCAATCATTTTACACGGTTTTTTTGGGCGTAAACGTTATTAATTTGTGGGGTGTAAGATTTTCCCGTATGACTAAATTTGTGTTCGTTACCGGAGGCGTATTGTCTTCCTTGGGAAAGGGGGTCGTTGCCTCCTCGCTTGCCAAACTCCTGGATTCGCGGGGCATGAACGTCGCGAACATGAAGATTGACCCCTACCTTAATTGCGATGCGGGCACGCTGAACCCGTTCGAGCACGGCGAGGTGTTCGTGACGCGGGACGGGTTTGAGTGCGACCTGGACTTGGGGAATTACGAGCGTTTCCTCAACGTTTACGCGAAAAAGCAGCAGAATTTGATGATGGGTTCGGTTTACCAGTCCGTTATTGAGAACGAGCGGCGCGGCGAGTACATCGGGAAGACGATTCAATTGATTCCCCACGTGTCCAACGAGATCAAGCACAGGATTCGCTTGGCGGCGAAGGCAACTGAATGCGATTTGCTCGTGGTTGAGGTTGGCGGCACGGTGGGAGACATTGAGAGCGAGGTAGTGTTCGAGGCAATCCGCCAGTTCCGGCTGGAAATGCCCGCGGAGGACTCGTTCATAGCGCACGTGGCCCTCGTGCCCACGATTTTGACGGGCGAAGAAAAGACGAAGCCGTTGCAGCACTCGGTGAAGGCGCTGCTTTCAAGGGGCTTGGTCCCGGACGCGGTGATTGCGCGCGCGCCGAGAATGGTTTCGGCCCAGGCGCGGGACAAGATTTCCTTGTTTTGCAGCGTTCCAAAGGAAGCAGTGTTCACTTCGCCGGACACGGACAACGTTTACTCGATTCCAATGCTGTTTGAGAAGCAGGGATTGGACGAAGTGCTCGCCGCGAAAATGCGCTTCAAGCTAGGCAAAGCCGACTTGAAGGAGTGGGGGGAACTCGTGCAAAAAATGGGTTCGGGGCGCAAACAGCGCCGCGTAGCAGTAATCGGGAAATACGCTTCCATGAAGGACACTTACGCGAGCGTGTTCGAGGCGTTGAAGCACGCGGCCGCGCACAACGACGTGAAACTGGACGCC
>DALH01000044.1 GCA_002499405.1 Candidatus Micrarchaeota archaeon UBA95
ATAAACCGCGAGTTTGACGCGCAATTACGCAAGTGGGTCAACGTTTTATTAGAGGGCGCGGAACTGGAAGCGCGCGTTGACGCCTCGTTCACCCCGCAGATAACGCAGGACAACTACGAGCAGGACGTGAACGCGTTGAGCGGAGGCGAAAAAACCGCGGTCGCCCTCGCCTATCGGCTTGCCTTGAACGAGTTGACGCGCCGCGAATACGGCTCGCTCAAGGAAAACCTGTTGATTCTCGACGAGCCCACCGACGGGTTCAGCAGGGAACAACTCCAAAAGATGCGCGCCGTGTTTGACTCAATCAACGGCCAGGTCATCGTGGTCTCGCACGAGCGCGAACTCGAAGCGTTCGTGGACAAGGTGTTCCACGTCGTAAAAAACGGGGCATCCGAAGTTGTTGCATAAGTTTCCACAACAAAACAACTTATTGGTTTGAAGCACCGTACTAACGGATGCACTTCAACGGAATCGCGTTCAACGCAAGCGGGCCCCGTGACACCGAACCCGAGGAGTTGAAGGCATTGGCGGATTCCCGTGCGTGCGCGATTACCACGAAAACCGCGACGATTAAACCACGCAAGGGAAACCCTAAACCAAGATACTACGACGACGGCGATAACTCCGTGAACTCAATGGGTCTGCCGAACCCCGGCTACGAGGAAATGGCGCGGCGAATCAAGGCATTAAAGCATTATTCGGATAAGCCTGTTTTCGCGAGTTTTTCTGGCTCGCCAAGGGAAGCCGCCGCAATCACTTCCGCCTTCGATGAGGCGGGCGCCGACGTCCTTGAACTGAACCTGTCGTGCCCCAATCTCGGCAAGGGAAAAACCGAGGCGGAATCCTGGCTGGAAGGATTGGGAGCCGTGGAAGAGGCCACTAAAAAATCGTTGGCTGCAAAACTTCCCTGCTTCCTCAATGCCTGCGAACAGGAATTGTTTTGCGGGGTATTAGAGCAAAGCCGCGTTAAGTACTTGGTAGCTGTGAATAGTCCGGGCGGCGGTTTGATGCTCAACCAAAAAAACGAAATAGCTTTGAAGCCGTTGCACGGCGGTTATGGGGGTAAAGGAATCAAGGCGCTCGCTTTGGGAAACGTTTTCCGTTACCACGAATACTTTGGAAACAAGAAGAAAATCATTGGGGTCGGCGGCGTGTTCTCGGGCAGGGACGCCTTCGAGCACTTGTTAGTGGGCGCGAGCCTCGTGGAAATCGGGACCGCTTACCAGATTCACGGAACCGGGATATTTACGAGGGTGGAAAACGAGTTGAAAACGGAATTGGAAAAACACGGGTTCAAGTCGGCAGGGGAAGCAATTGGAAAAGCAATTCAACTCTGAGCGTCAACGTATTCCGCGACCGTTGAATATTGCTCTTCGGTAATCATTCCCTCTTCCCTTAGTAACCCGACGAGTTCAATTATCGTGGTTGCGACGTGAACCCTCACACCGCTGTTTGCACAGTTTTCCACGCCTCCCTGCAAGCGGTCCACGAGTAGAACGGTGTCACTCACTTCAAAACCATCGGCTCGCAGGGAAGCAATCGTTTCAAGGTTACTCTTGCCCGTGGAAATCAAGTCCTCAACCACGACTATTTTTCTTTCGCCTATGACCCCTTCAACCAGTTTTTTAGCGCCGTGTTCCTTCGCTTTTTTTCGCACGAAAGCCATTGGAACCCCGAGCTTGAATGCAGTTACGGCGGCGAAGGGAACGCCGGCAGAAGGCACGCCGACTAGAACCACTTCTTCGCCGCCAAAGGCCTTCTCAACCAGTTCCTTGTAAACGTCGGTAACGAAGTCAAAGGCCTCGGGATGGGAAGGCACCACGCGCAAGTCCAGGTAATATGGGCTCTTGGCGCCCGAAGTCAGCGTGAATTCGCCGAACTTAAGGGCGCCGGCCTCGTTCAACAACAACGCCAACTCCTTTTTCAACCAAAACGCATCCCGTTCAAATCCTTAACCGATTTTTTCGCCGCTTCAACCACCTTAACGCGCCACTCCGAGTCGTCGGGAGAAAAACACTGGGTTATGCCGCGGGAAGAATTCACTATGGCGCCCGTTCCACCCCGGTTAAATGCCGGCTTAACGTCTTCGGCGGTTCCGCCTTGCGCGCCTAAACCCGGCACGAGAAAGAAGTTGGCGGGCATGATTTTTCGCAGGGCCTCGGCTTCCTTCGGGTAGGTAGCGCCCACTACCGCACCCACGCTGGAAAAACAGGATTCGCCCACGTATTCCTTCCCCCACTCGTTTACGAGCGAGCCCATTATTTCATAAACTTTTCTGCCTTGCGATTCAAGGTCTTGCAGGTCCGAGGAAGACGGATTGGATGTCTTCACCAAAATGAAAACACCTTTGTCCTCTCCGCAGTATTCAAGGAAGGGCTTCACGCCGTCCAAACCAAGGTAAGGGCTCACTGTCAAGGCATCCACGCCATACGTCTCAAAAAAAGCTTTCGCGTATGCCTTGGCCGTTGAACCTATGTCGCCGCGCTTCGCATCCACGAGAACGAGCAGGCCGTTTTTCTTCGCGTAAGCAACGGTCTCCTGAAAAGCGGTCGCGCCGCGCGGACCGAACGCCTCGTAAAAAGCGGATTGCGGCTTGACAATCGAAACCAACCCTTTGACCAGACCAATCACTTCCTTGTTGAAGCCAACAATTCCTTCCGCGTCGCGCGAAAATTCTTTTGGAAAGTTTTCTGGACGCGGGTCCAAACCCACGCATAAACAAGAATTTTTACGCTTTACCGCGTCAAACAGCGAGTCGGCGAAACTCATCAACAAGAATCGCCGAAAAAACAACTTAACGCTTTGTTGACCAAAGCTAATCAACCATAGCGGTAAAAAAGCGGGCTGCGTAAACCCATCGTGTTAACGCGTGCAATACTCAAAAAAATCGTTTTGACGCGCCCCGGCCGCAAGGGCGACAACGGCCGCCTCCTCGTCGCGGGCGGCTCCAAGAAATACCACGGCGCGCCCCTCCTCGCAATCAAGGCCGCCTCGCGCTTCGTTGATTTGATTTATTATTACTCGCCTCACGCACCCAACGCGCAAGTCAAGCAAAAAAACAAGTGCTTCATTTCAGTTGAAAAGCCGAACCCGAACCGGGTTGACTGCGTTCTAATCGGGAACGGTTTGGACGTGAACCCCGAAAACAAGCGCCTCGTCAACCAATTACTCAAAAAATCGAAGCGCGCCGTCTTGGATGCGGGGGCAATCCGCATGGCCGGCTCGTTTGAGGGGACGATTGTCACGCCTCACGCAAGGGAGTTTGAAGACGTCTTCAAGTTGAAGGCATCAAAGGCGAATGCCTTGCGCGTTGCAAAACAAAACAATTGCGTTGTCTTGCTGAAAGGGAAAATTGATTTCATCGCGTCCCCGGCGCGCGTCCGGGAAAACCGAACGGGAAACGAAGTCATGACACGGGGTGGAACCGGCGACGTCCTCGCGGGGTTGTGTGCGGCCCTTCACTGCAAGAATCCCGCGTTTGAGTCGGCGTGCGCCGCGGCGTGGATTAACGGGCGCGCGGGCGACAAACTAAAAAGGAGGCGCCGCGTATTCAACGCGGAGGACTTGGCTCGCGCCCTGCCGGAGGCATTAAAGTGATTGAATTCGTTTTGCCGTTGTGGGGACTCGCGTTCCTGCTGATAATCCTGGCCGTGCTCCTCGTCGTGATAGTGAAGCGCGTGCTCGTCAACACCGTGCTCGGCGTGCTCGCACTGCTCGCCGTGAACTGGCTGGGCGCGCCCTACGAACTTGAAATCGCGGTTACGTTCCTCACGGTTCTAATCGCGGCAATCTTCGGCTTGGCTGGAGTCGGCGCCCTAATCATGCTCGAACTCCTCGGCGTCCACGTAACGTGAGGGGAAGAAGCTCCTCAATTAATTCACTGATTCTAATTGCAGGGGGTCGTCTCCAAGGGTGACGGGGGCTGCAATCCCCCTACGACGCTTAGTGGGGGATCCAAGATTCAGAACCAAACTTCTTTTGTAAAAGAAGTCTTGTAAAGCTTTGCTTTACGAGGCCCGCAAAAACAAAGTTTTTGCTGGGTTTATCAAGAAAACGCGTTTTCTTCTTTCCCATCAAAGTATTTCTTCTTTTTCTAAAAGAAGAAAGGGTTTGAGTGGGGGGTCCGAGATTCGAACTCGGGTCACCGGCTCCCAAAGCCGGCAGGATGCCAGGCTACCCCAACCCCCCGCTAACC
>DALH01000055.1 GCA_002499405.1 Candidatus Micrarchaeota archaeon UBA95
CAGGGAATCGTAGGCGGAAACACCTCAATACGCCTAGACGCAATACCCAAACAATGCTTTTACCCTACCGCCTACCGCGTGGAAGACGCATTGTATTACGGGTTAAGCCAGCACTACGGCTTCACCTGCCTGGAAACGAAGGACGTCCTAGTGGAACACGAGAAAACCGGTTCGCCTGGAGACCTCGCCAAAGCGCTCAAAAACGAGGTAACCGGAAGCGCCCTCGCATACTGCATATCCCAGCTAATCCAAAAAAAGCTTGAACCCGAACAAGCAACCCAACTGAAAAACAAGTGCTTTGAAGCCGCGTGGCAGCACTACTCAATAGAATACGCCCAAAAAAAACTCCCCGAAAACGAATACACTAAACCGATCCACGACATCCAACTCTCCGACCTCGCGCTGTCCGACGACGCCTTCCAAAAAGAAGCAACCAAATTCTTTGAAGCACAACGCGAATGGCGGCCCGCACTCCAAAAAGTGCGCGCAGGGGAATTCAAATGCTGACCTCCGCGACCTACCTGGCCGCAACCCTCGCACTGGGACTCGCCGTTGCCGACCGCGTCCTGCCCAAAAACAACTTGCTTGCCGCCTACCCCCTAGGAATGCTGGCTTCCACGTGGGCGGTGTTCCTGGCCTCGCTCGCACTCGGATTCAACGAGGCAAGCATCATCGCCGCTTCAACGCTGTGCCTCGCCGCCGCCTACGGCCTCCACAAAAAAAAGGCGTTCCAGTCGAGAATCCAGAAACAACTCGTTCCCTTGGCAATCATTTCACTGCTCGCCTTCGCCGCAATCCATTACGCAACATTCCACTACTCAAACGAAAACCTGAACGGCATCCCCACCGACTTCGGCTTCCACCACGGCATCATCACCTCGCTTGCAAACAAAAACTTCCCGCCCGAAAACCCGTTTTACGCCGGCGAACCATTCAACTATTATTACTTCAACCACCTGCACTCCGCCACCCTCCTCAAAGGCGGGCTTCCCCTCCAAGCCGCCTCCCTCCTCCCCCAAATCCTCGTCAACGCGTCCCTCGTCGCCCTGCTCTACCTGCTCGCCAAAAAGTTTTTCCCAAAAAAGCACACCCTCCCCTACGTCTTCATCGCCATCTTCCTACTCAACGGCACGCTTGTTGCATTTGAAAAAATAGAAGAAAGTGGAATAAACTCAGCACTTAGACCAGAATTATATTATAGTTCAGAATATCCAGAATATTCTTTTCAACCAATAGGAACAAGTATACTAATACTTCAAAGAGTATTTGCAATTGGAATAATTGTTTTGTTACTAATATTGTTACAAAAAGAAAACGCTTGGCTGCTTGGGTTGCTTCCAATGTTTCACTTATTCTCCTTCGTGCTCGGCTTTGCATACCTCGCCTGCTACGCCCTCTTCTTTGAACGTAAAAAAATCGTTGCGCGCGCCAAACAACTCGCCTTGCCCGCCGCGATGGCCGCCCCACAGCTCGCCTTCCTGCTATTGAATAATTCCGCGGCAAACTCTATCCGATTCCAACTGGGCTGGCTTTCCGCCGGGCAAGACCCTGCATCAATCGCGGTCTTCTGGTTCAACAACCTCGGACCATATCTGTTCCTGGGCGCGCTGGGTTATTACACCGTCAAAAACGATGAAGTCAAAAAAGTGTTTCTCGCGTTGTTGCCGCCGGCAATACTCGCAAACCTGTTCATCTTCACGCCATACGACTGGGACAACTTCAAATTCTTCGTATTCTTTTTCCTGGGGTTGTGCCTTCTCGCCGCTTACGGCTTGGACTGGGTTTGGAACAAAAAAACTTGGGGCAAAATCCTTGCCGTCGCGTTATTCCTAGTTATGATTGCAAGCGGAATAATGGCGTTGACAACCCTGTTACAACACTCAGACGAACCGATTTACACCGCGCGCCAAATACAACAATGCAAATGGATTGACGAGAACACGCCGAAGGACGCGGTTTTCGCAATTCAACCAAACTCAATAAACTGCATTTATTCACTGGCTGGAAGAAAGGTTTTCCTAGGCTTCGAGGAATGGGTGCGCAACCACGGACTGGATTTTGACGCGCGCATTAGGGCAAACGAAGAATTTTTAAACGGGAATTGTTTTGATAGTGGTTTGAGGAGTATTTGGATAATTGGAGACTACGACCAGCCAACTGAAATTGAATGCTAAATTCATTCTAGTCCTACTAGTTTCAATTCATTTAATCGGCGCAATTCAAAGCGAACTCCAACACCCTAACAGCCACTCGCTAGTAGGCGCCCCAATTACACAAGGCGGGACCTATCCGGAATATACCTACGATAGAGAGGTAGAAGATACGAGCACTTGGTGGAAATTTATTGGAGAAATAGGCGAGGGAATAGGATTCGAATTGTATGCCGGTTCAGGGATAACTTTGGAATGGACAAAAGTAAAAATGATTAGTAGCGGGCATAAACAGGTTTATGCAAAAAATAGAAATACTGGCTTTTTTGACTTAATTTACGAGATTGGCCCAGCGGATGGCGGAACACCCAGCAGCGGAACAATAAGTGGAAGTCAATATCTACAAGCAGATGGAAAAATAATTATCCGAGTACTAATCACTGATAACACATATTTTCATTACATAAATGATGTAGCTATTCAATATAGTTATACTCCAACGCCAACGCCGTCTCCAACTCCCTCCCCGAGCCCTTCACCAACTCCTACTCCGACACCCACACCAACACCATCACCCAGCCCAACGCCTTCACCAACGCCAACGCCGACTCCGACGCCGTCCCCCAGTCCGAGTCCATCCCCAAGTCCTTCTCCAACACCTACACCGAGTCCAAGCCCGACGCCAACGCCAAGTCCAACGCCGTCACCAACGCCAACACCTTCTCCAACTCCGAGCCCGACCCCGAGTCCCTCTCCGAGTCCGTCTCCAAGCCCTACTCCGAGCCCGTCACCGAGCCCGACTCCCTCGCCCAGTCCTTCACCGACTCCAAGCCCTTGGGCCACGCAGGTGCCGACGCCTAGCGGTCACGCGACTAGCGTTCCAACTCCGGGAAAAGTTCTTTCGGGCGGCAACTGGGCGCCCACTCCCTCGCCGACGAGCGGGGAGCCAAGCGTTCAACTCAGCTTGGAGCCCGTGATAGACATCCGCGTCCCTTCCATTGTTGAAAAAGGGTTTGTTTCAATCCTGGTTTACGTTGACGGCGAGCCCGCTGAAGGCAACATTGAATTGGGGTCGCCAGGCGGAAACAGGTATGCGCGTGCTTTGAGGAACGGGAAAACCAATTTTTACTTTGACGAGTCCGGCGACTGGATTGTTTCATTCGGGAAGGCAAGCAAGAAAGTCGTCGTCAAGGAGGACGCGGAAGCGGCGGCGCCAGTTGAAGAACCGCTGGTGAAAGAGGAACCGGGAAAACAAACCGGTTTGTTCCTTGCCGGAGTCGCGCCAACGCAGATTGGGTTGGCCCTGCTCCTCTTGGCGGCCTTGGCTTATCTATTCTACGAGTATTGGTGGAAGCGGGTCGCAATAACCAAGAAATACGACGGCAAACGCGTCGTGATAACCGTTGAAAACCGGAAGGAAGACCTGCACGACGTTGAACTACTGGACTTGGCGCCGGAAGGAGGCGAGGTCAAGGTACCCGAAAACGCGGAGGCAAGCGAAACAATTACGGGCACGGCCATCAAATGGAGGAAAAAAAAGTTGCACAAGGGAGAGAAGTGGATGGTTTCCTACGGTTTGCGGGGAGGCGAAAAAAACTTTAAGCCCGTTGAATTAAAAGCATTAAACGCTAACGAAATCGAGGTGAACGCTTTCAGTTGAAGAAACTCTTTTTCACGCTGTTGCTGGGCGCGCTCTTGTTCGGGTGCATCACCAGTGAAACGGAGTGGAACCCCGAAAACTTTGAAGCATTTCCAACGCCGACTCCAACCCTGAATGCAACCGTGGAACCCAGCCCATCGCCCACGCCGACCTTGGCGCCTTCCCCAAGCCCGACACCGAGCCCCGAAGCCAGCACAACCCCTCCATCCACCACCACTCCAACTGCCACGCCGGAAATACCCGATTGCTACCTGACCGTGCAAAACTTGGGCGAAGACAATGAAAAACGAGTAATAGTGCACTACAACATGGGCGACGGAAATGTCTACATCAGATGCAACGGGTCCGAGGACTGGCAACAAGTAACCCTGGACACTTCCCTAGTGGCGTTCGTTGACTGCGCTTACGAGCAAGACGAAACACAAAACACTTTCACAGCGCAAGCCACGTCAAACAACGCTGAGTGTTCGGCCACGGTAACCATTCCCATCAAGAGCGGGAGTTACGCGTTCGCCGTCACCCCTTCAAGCGAATCATTCATCATTGACAAAACCGCTTCGAACACGACCACGCGCTCTTACAATGCAACCAACGCGGGCGACGCCGAACTGACCGGTTTCAAATGCTACTCTAACCAGCCTTGGGCCGTTCTCTCCACTTGCCCGTCAAGCATCGCCGTCAACGCTTCGCAGAACGCGTCTTACACGTTTAACGCGTCTGGGTTAAGCGCAAACAGTTACTCGGCGACGCTCACCTTCGCCGCGAACAACGCCGAAAACAGAACCGTTTCGGTGACCTTGTCCGTAACGCAAAGCACGCCCGCTCCGACGCCCGAACCGCCCGAATGCTCAATGACTTCGGCAAACCCGACGACAATGAATCGCAGTCAAGGAGGACAAAACACGTCGGTCATAACGCTGACTTACTCCAACTTTTCCGGAACCCTGACGCCCGTATTCAGTTCAACTCTTGGCGGAATTTCCAACGGAGACGCGTCCTGCGGAGCCGTACCAAACGGAATATGCACCGCAACCTGGAACTTCACTTCGGCAACGGCTGGAAATAGCAGTATGACGGCTGCCCTCAGTGGAACCGCGTGCACGGGAAGCGTCAACGTCGAAGTAAAGGATTAAGAGAAGTTGAAAGCAAAACAATTTCTTCAAGCGAAAGAGTTCTCACGCGACGGCCGACCAACGGAAGCTTCTCCGCCAAGGCGCGCGCCTCGTCCTTCGCCAGTCCCAGCGCGCCGTGCGAATGAATCAAAGCGTTTTTCACGGATTGATTCTTGTGCTGGAACAACAATTGCACGAGTTTCGGGTTCAATGCCAACTGCTTTTTGCGCGCCTTCAACAACACGATTGCGGAGTCCACCCGCGGCACTGGTTTGAAACAGGTGCGGGGAACGAAGCCGACGATTTCCGCTGAAGCGCGCGCCTGAGTCATCACGGATAGGCGCGACCAGTTGCTTGAACCCGGCACGGCAACCAAGCGTTCAACGAACTCTTTTTGCAGGAGGAAAACGGCTTGGTTGAATTCGGACTCCAAGAGCTTGAAAAGCAACTCCGAAGACAGGTGGTAGGGCAGGTTGCCGAACACCGCGTCAAAGCCGTTGAACGACGAATATCTTGCGTCGGCGCGCACGCATTCAACGTTGTTGAATTCTTTTACCGCCGACAGGAGTGAAGGAAAAAGTTTTTCGTCTATTTCAATTGCGCGCACGCTTTTAGCGCGCTTGGCGAGCTCAACGGTCAGCTCCCCCCGACCGGCCCCCATCTCCAGGACGCGCGTGCCCTTCAAAGGAATGATTTCCGCTATCAGGCGCGAAACGCTTTTATTCGCCAAAAAGTTTTGGCTCAAACGCATTTAATACCGCTCCACACGCATCGGCTTGGTAAACAAGTAGTATTTGGCGGTTCCCAACAACTCGTGGACTATTCTTTCCTCGATGATTTCCGTTACGTTTCCCAAGTGGGGCACGCGCTCGTTGAAGTCCTTGAACGACTCGAACGGCTTTTTTTCGCGCGCGTCAAGAATGGCCGTCAAATGCTTCTTGCCCACTCCCGGCAGGTGTTCCAGCGTGTGGGACCTTAAACTGATTGGGCCCGCGTGGTTAAGGAAATTTATTACGCGCTCCTCTTTTTCCTTCACGACTTCCAATATGAAGCGGTGGACCTCGGTCTTCGCCGAATTCGTGAGGTCGCCGTGCTTGATGCGGCCGCGAATCCTCTCAATTTTCTTGCGGTCGCCCTTGCCCACGTAAACCCGTTCGCCGACGTTAAAAGAAGCGCCTTCCTTGGGCACGGCTTCCAGCAACGTGAAGCTTTCAACGCCCAAGAGTTGCACTAACGGCTCGCGCTTTGCCTCGCCCGACTTCCCGTAGGGTAGAACGTCCAATACTATTGCTTGCTCTTCGCGGCCGAACATCGTCCATCACACAACCCACGGATAACTCACTAATTAGTTCTCGCAACTATAAAACCGTGTTCCCGAGGCAATCACTTGGGCTTGAACTTCTTGATTACATCGACCGCCTGTTTGACTTGGTCGTCGGACAACGGCTCGCCGCCGAAAGCGGTGGCCGCCTTAACGTACGCGGGCTTGACGGGCAGAAGGTCAACGAGGGATTGCACTTGGGCCTCGTTCAAGAAACCGAGTTTCTCCAAGTCCTTGGCCAACTCCTTGGCCTTCTTCTTGTCCAGATAAGAAAACTGCTGGGAATACTCGTAGGCCCGCTGTTGCTCAAAAGACAACTCTCCGTCCTTCTGACGCCTGTCAAGGATTTCGCGCGCCTCATCCAAACAAACCCTTTTTTCCGATAACTTCTCCATTTCAAGCCACCACCAGGTGCGCGTTGCCGGCCAGGATCTCCTTTGCCTTGCCGCCGTCCTTGATTCCGACGACGTAGGCCTTGCCTTGCCTGCACTTCACTACGCCTACCTTGCCATTAAACCTCAGCGTCGACGGCCTCCCCTTCTTCGTGGACGGGTTCAAGCGCAGGCGCACGCGGTCTCCTGCCTTGAATTCCTTCAAGGCGGCTCTGGCCGTCAAACGACCCAAGCTCTTGAAATGCCGGCTCCTGCGAACGTTTTGACCATGGGAACGCTTCAAATTAATCGCCTCAAAAACAATCGTCGTAAAACTGTGCCGAAACACGTATTAAAAACTATTCAATCAATGCAATGAAGCAAATCAATAGAATCGTTCTTTCATTTAAATACGTTTTTAAAGGGCGAAGCACAACGTTTTTAAAGAGGGTAGGAGAGGATTTCAAAGATGGCCAAAAAGAAGACGAAAAAAATCAAAAAAACGAAGAAGCGCGGCAGGAAGATGAATACGGGCTTCAAAGTCGAAAACATTGTCTCCAGCGCCAACCTCGGAGTGGAACTTGACTTGTTCAACATAGCCATGGGCTTGGACAACGTGGAATACGAACCCGAACAATTCCCGGGCGCAATAATGCGCTTGAAGGACATCCACACCACGCTGTTGCTCTTCAAGAACGGCAAGGTAATCTGCTCCGGAGCGAAGAGCGAGGCGCAAATCGGGCGCAGCATCCGCAAGGCGGCCGAGATACTCCAGAAATACGCCAAGTGGGAGTAAAGCCCGCCGTCCCCTAAAACGAGTTAATTAGCTTCAGCCAAAACATTCATAGGCATGTATCACAAACGAGAACCGTTCAAGAAATACGAGAGAGGCGAGAAGCTTAAGGAACTCTTCAAACAATACCGTCAAGTGGGGGAGACAAGCGCCGAACAAACTTCAATGAAAAACGTGCTTAAACGCGCCGAAAAACTGCTCAAAAAACAATCAAAAGAGGAACGGGTTCGGACGCGTTATTTGATAAGCCTGATACGCCACGCGCAAGGAAACGAAAAAGAACTAATCAAACAAGCCGAAAAAATTTATGAAGACCACGAATCCATCTATGAATCCTCCAAAAACTTCAGCGCATATCCTGTTTTTGAAAAAGTTGCACGAATGATAATACTAAATTACGAGCCACAAAAGGTGGTAAAACACCTAAAAAAAGGAAGCAAATTTACACGACAATTATCTGGAATCGCGTTGAGCATGAACCTGGACTGGGAAAAAGAGAAGCATTACAACAAAATATTCGTGCCCTTGAAATCAAAATTTGAAGACGTGCGCGCCTACGATTCTGGGGAATGGTAACCAAAACAAACCTTTAAATTTTGTTCTTCCCCGATTACTAACGGTCAGCGGTCATAGGAGAGGGGCATACGCCCGTTCCCATCCCGAACACGGAAGCAAAGCCCTCTTACGACTACGCGAGTACTGTGCTCTGCATGGGAAAACGGGTTGCTGCTGCCACTTAAATTAACGGTTCAGTTTACCGCCGCATAAACGGTTTAAAACGAGTGGCGGTTAATTACTGCAGGTGAATAATCCGCGCCTTCAGGCACGGGCTGTCCAACCCGTAAACGGAAATCTTTTCCGCGGACGAAGCACCGAGCGGGGTCAAGGAAAAAGATTTGGGTTTGTTGGAATGACTGACTTTAATACCGCCGTAATGTATGGCTTCGGCGCCCTTGCCATAATCATGTCCGCGCTGTTCATGTTTCAGACCCACAACGAGCACTCTCAAGCCATTGAAAAACTTCGGGACGTCAAGCGCCGCTTGGACGAGGCAAAGGAACGCGGCAAGAACGTGCTGAAAAAAGCGAAGACCATAAGCATAAAGTTGAAGAACCAGGCGGGCGTCCGCGAAGCCGAGAGAATGTTTTCGCATGCAACCGCGAGAATGCTTACCGCCACCGTGAAGGTAACGAAAAGGAGGAGGAAGAAATGAGCGAAGCATTAAGCGTTACGTCAATTGCACTGATAATCGCGACCGTCGTGTTATTCATTTTACTGGCGCGAACCACCTACGAATACAAGAGGCAGGTGCGGTTGGCGGTGCGCCACCTGGAAAGCGAAACCGCCAAGTTGGAAACGCAAATCGACTCCCTGGAAAAGGACTTTGAACGCCTGCTGAAGGAAGCAAACAACAAGATTGACAAGAAATACCTTGAAAAGCGAATCCGGGGCTTGAGCGATTTGCTCAACCAATGACAAAATCCAGAACGAACTGGCTGATTCGCGGGGCGTAAGGCCTCACCCGACGCTCTCCAACGAATTCGCACGTTCTGCCGTGCGCCGCACACTTTTTGGTTATTAATTTTTTGGCTGCGGAAAACAAGTCGTTGCTGGGCCCGAACCCGTAAAAGTGCACCGTGCAACCCCTCTTCTGGTTGGAAACCACGTCGTCCAGAAAATCGCTTCCCGTGTACGGCAGGGGCATCAGAACGCGGTCCGCCCACCCCTTTTTTTCGGGCAGGACTTCGCGCGCGTCCGCGCAAACCGCGGTGACGCGTCCCCCCACCTTGTTCAACGCGATGTTCTCATTCATCGCCTCGACCGCGTAAGGGTTGAGTTCAACTGCAAGGCATTGAATGCTTTTCGCCTTCGCGATTACTATGGGGAATGGTCCCACGCCCGCAAACAACGCCAGGATTTTTTCGCCTTCCTGCACGAGGCCGCGGATTCTCGCGCGCTCCGTTGCCAAACGCGGGGAGAAATAAGCGCGCGCCAAATCGAATTTGAAGCAACAACCGTTCTCGTAATACTCCGCGAGCGTGGTTTTTTCGCCGGCGAGCCACTCGAATTCGCGCACGCGGTATTCCCCTTTCATCGCGCTCTTCTTTCTGAGCACGGTCTTCAGGCGGGGGTGCAACTTCATCAGTTGCCCGGCCAACAAGGTTTTCTTGTTTTCCAGTTCGGGGCGCACCTCTATCACGGCCGTGAAACCCAGCACGTCAAAGCCGCTGACGAAGTGCTTCAACTCGGCGTCAGTCAAATCCAGGGCGTCGCGCCACCTCATAATTGATTTAAGGGTTCGCGGCGTTAAAGTGGGTATGGGTTTTGTTGAGGAACACTTCTTGAACCCGATGCGCTACCCGGAAGCGTACGCACCCTATAACTGGGTGAACACCCTTGTTTACGCGGGGCTAGCGGTCGTCGCGGCATGCGCCTTGTACAAATTGTTGAAGCATTATGGCTTCAACCCGGACGAAAAACTCGCGAAAGCGGTCCTCCCCTTCGTGCTGTTCGGAAGCGCGCTGCGGGTGATAACCGACGCCGGAATACTCCCGAGAACGGTTTATCTTGCCGGAGTGGAGTTGCACCCATTCATCAGTCCCGGAATCTACTTCGTGACCTTCGCGGTAATCCTTGCGGGATTCGGCGTTGCACGCCTCTTGAAGGGGGACTGGCTGCGCAACGCGTTCGGGTTGGGCGCCGTGCTCGCAATCATTCCCCTGGCCGCGCTCCTGCCCTTCTACGAGCACTTCGGGCACGCTGTTGCCATAAGCGTTGCCCCTTTAATCGCCCTCGCGGCGTACGAATTTGCTTGGAAAAAGCGCGGAATCAAAAAGGACTTGTTCGAGCGCCTCGCAATTTTCGGACAGGTCCTCGACGGCTCGGCTTCATTCATAGGAATACAGTTCGGGACTCCCGCCCAGTCTTACTTCGAGCAGCACGTCGTGGGCGGCGCGATAATGAGCGCCTCGCCCGCCCTGTTCCTCCTCGTCAAACTCGCCTTCGCTTTTGCGGTCGTGGAACTCTTGCGCCGCGAAGACAAGGACTCGCAAGAGCGCCGGTTCATCCTCCTGCTCGTCGCAATATTCGGTTTTGCTCCCGGCTTGCGCGACCTCCTCCGCATAGTGTGCGGAGTTTAAATAACTGTTCAACGAGAATTTCCTAATGTTCGCGTGGGACGTGGTCAGGGTATGCCTTGCGGCGCTCCTAATCGCGGAACTTAACAACGTGTACCAGCTCTTCCCGCACTTCGTGACCGAAAAAGAAAAAATGCTTTACTGGGGCATCATAGCCCTGTTATTCGTCGTTTCCTAGCGGCTTCCTCATCGCGGCTCAACAACGCGACCCGCGACTCCTCCTGCTCGTCCGTTAAAACGTAGCCGGATTCGCGCGCGACGTCCCCGGCGAACGAACGGATTTCGTTGTGCGACGCCATGTAATCCGGGCCAAGGCGGTCCCGCGAGTAACCCACCGCCATGTACGACTTTGCTTCGACCCAGTCCGGGTCCGCCAATCGAATCAATTCGGCGTATTTTTCGGGTTGCTCCATGTTGAGGCCCTTCGTGAGGGTCAACCGGATTACGCGGCGCGTTTCCAGCGAGGGAAACAAGCGCAGGGTTTCCAGTAGTTTCTGCCACGCACCCGGAATCGCGGGTTGATTCACGCGCCGGCACATGTCTTCGTCGACCGCACACAACGAAACGTATAATTGCGTGGGCAGCGCGCCCTCCTCGGACAGTTTTTGAAGGACCCCGGTTGCGTGCCGTTGGTTACCAGGAACGTAGTCATGCCGCGGCGGCGCACCTCCTTGATGAATTCGCCGAGTTCGGGGTAAAGCGTTGGCTCGCCGGCAAGCGAAATCGCGATTTGTTTGGGTTCCTGCGCCTCCCGCCACTTGGCCGCGTCAACCTTTCCGTTTCCCTTAAAACCGGTCAAAAGCATTCTCTGCGCCAGAATTGCGTCATCCAATATTTGCGCTGGACCGTCAAACTCGAATCCGTCCATCGTGGTGCCAAGGTTGGCTTCGATGCTCCTCCAGCAGTGCAGGCAACGGAACCCGCACCAGTAAAGCGAGGGGGTCATTTGAATGCACCTGTGGCACGGAATCCCGTAAAAGCGTTGCTTGTAACAATGACCGCGGTTCAGCAGGGCGCGCTTGGTCCAGCCGCACACCTTTACCGCGGAGTGCTTTTTTCCGCCGATTACGGCGTAATGCTGGCGCTCGTATTTTTCAACGAATTCGGTCGGTACTTCCACGGGCTAGATAAGAACTGGGGGAAAAGAAAAAGGTTATTGTTTTTCGTCGCCGCCTTGGTGGCCCACCGGAATTTCAACGAAGCGAACCTTGTTCTCGCCCGTCGTGTAAATCACCCGAACGACTCCGGACAACATTCCCGCGTCCTCCAGTTTCTGGAAAAACTCCAGCGTGGTGTCCTCTTTCACGCCGACCGCGCCCTCAAAAACCGCGTCCACCGGGTTGAAGCCCGCCTTCTTCAAGGCCTCCAAAACCTTCAACACTTCTTCCTTGGAATTCATGAAACAAACACCCCGAAGCTGGTAACCGCTTGAAACTTAATAAACCCGAGCCACTAAAAACGTATTTAAATCGGCTAATAGTTAATTCAACAAGGGTGAACGTTCAATGGTTAAGTACGCTATCGCAAAACAACTTGCTGGAAAAAAGATTATCACGACGGACGGCGAAGAACTCGGCCGCGTAATAGACTTGTACTTTGATGAGAGAAGCGGGCGGCTGGAACAGGTCATCGTGGAACCCAACCCGGACTCGTCCCTAGCTGAAAGAGCTAAGCACGAGGGCGCGGGATACGTCACGATTCCCTACTCCGCGGTCTTGGACGTCAAAGACGTCATGGTGGTGGATCGGCGCGCCCTTGCGGGAACCGAACAGTCACACGTCTTCAACGCGTAACAAGCGCCCGACCCTGCTCAATTTCTTGCCCAAAATCTTTCGGGCTTCAATTAATTTTCCTTGTCTGACCAGCGCCAGCGCCTCGTCCACCGGGAAAGCGTTTTGTGAAATCCAGCTTCCAGCCCCCCTCGCCTCCGCCGCCTTCCCCTCGAATTCCTTCAAGGCATTCAAGCGCTGCTCGCGGATGAAATCCCTGGGAGATGCTTCCGGCGCATCCCCGATGGAGGAATAATGACGGGAGAGGGCTTCGCTGAACGAATCGAAGTCCTTGAACTCCTTACCCTCAAACTTTTTCAACTTGAAGGGCGAGAAGGCGAACGGCTTGCCCCCCTCAAAATAAACCACGGAACTCAATTCCTCCGTGAAAAGCGACCCCAGCGCTTCGCGTATTCTCCGCGACTTTTCCGCGTCCAGCTCCTCCTTGAAGCCCACGCCGGCACGGCTGCAGGCCTCCTCCAAGTAAAAAGGCGCGAGATTCACCTTTTTGGACAATGCTGGCACCGCCTTTCCCGACGAAGGCAAACTGCAGGACCGGGGGTCGCCCTTGTCCGACGGCGGCGGGAAATACGTCTCGCCGGGCTTCAGGGTGCGCGACGAAAACTCCTTGAACTTGAACGGACGCACGATTTTTCCTTCCTCCAGCAACAACAGGTTTCCCTTTGAAAACAACTCCAATACCACGGATTTGCCGCCGAAACCCAACTCCAGCAACCGGTCGAAACCCAGTTGTTTAATTGACTCAAGGCGCCTGCCGCGCAAGTGCTTGCGTAAGAGCATGGAGAACTGGGATGGTTGCAGGGGCGCGGGCTGCCGCTCGCCGAGGAAGGCGTATTCGCCGAGGCGCACCGCCAAATCCTTCTTCCCGAACCTGAAGCGGAAGTCCTTTTCCCCGCACTGGTACGCGTTGTCCAGACGCGTGCCTTCAAGCGAAGCCAGTTCGCGTGCGAGGAAGAAGACGTCCAGGTTGCCCAGCAACTGCATGCCATTATTTGGGCTGGGGCGCATAATAACTATTATATATCGCTTCCGATATAAGTCGTTCATGAACAAGCGGCTCGTGCACGAGCACCTCAACGTTTTCGTAAAGGGGGCCATGGAGTTCTTCTTCCTGTCCGAACTCGAGCGCGGCCCTGCGTCTGGCAAGGAGCTCATGGAGAAAATCGACTTCGTGACCGGGGAGCACTGGAGGCCGAGCCCGGGCACGACCTACCCCGCGCTGAGGCGCATGGAGAAAAAAGGACTTGTCAAGGCCTCGCTCGCCAAGGGCGGCGGAAGGAGGAAAATCAGGTATTGCTTGACGCCAAGGGGGCAAACCGAACTCCGGAAGCACCGAAGCATGAGAGTCGAGTGCGGCGACATAGGGCTGGAAGTGATGCTGCCCTTGGAGATGCGCACGCTGTACGGATTCAGCGACGAAGAAATAACCGGGTTACACAAAAAACTCAGAAACGCCTTCAAAAAAACCCGAAAGCCGAGAAACAAGGAGGAAAGCATGAAGGCGCTGGACAAACTCATAGCCGCGTGGAGGGAATTCGCGTGAAAAAGGAAATCATCAAGCTCAGGGACGTGCGCAAAACATACCAGATGGGGGATGTGGAAGTGCACGCCCTGCGCGGAGTGAACGCCGAGATTTATGAAGGCGAATTCGTGGCCATAATGGGGCCTTCGGGCAGCGGGAAGTCAACCCTGATGAACATGGTGGGCTGCCTTGACACCCCGACGTCGGGCCACGTCTATTTGGAAGGCCGCGACATTGCAATCATGAGCGAAGACGAGCTGGCACGGGCGCGGGGGAAAAAAATAGGATTCATCTTCCAAAAATTCAACTTGATTCCATATGCGACGGCGTGGGAAAACGTGGAACTCCCAGCCATCTTCCAAGATCAGTGCTGCAAAAAACGCGAAAAAGAAGCCAAACACTACCTGAAACGAGTCGGACTCGAACATCGCACCAACCACCTTCCCGGCGAGTTGAGCGGCGGTGAACAACAACGCGTTGCAATAGCGCGCGCCTTGATGACCAACCCCGCAGTGATTCTGGCAGACGAACCCACCGGAAACCTGGACTCCAAAACGGGCAACGAAATAATGGGCTTGCTGGCCGAACTCAACAAGGAAGGGAAAACAATCGTAATGGTTACGCACGACGCGAACATAGCGAAGCACGCCGAGCGAACAATAAAAATACTTGACGGAAAAGTGGAAGCAAGAGGTGTTAGGAAATGAGGAAGTTTTTAGTGGTTTTAATGCTGGCCACGATGGCCCTGCCAGTGCTCGCGGATACCGTGGCGACCGGCGGCCTAATACAAGTCCGACTGCTGAAACACGAACCCTCGCCGGCCGAACCAGGCGCCTACGCCGACATCTGGGTAAGCGTTTCCAACTCCCGAAGCAGTTACGCGGCGGTCAACCTTTACTGCGAGGCGGTGGACCAGCACCCGTTCAGCGTGGACGACGAAAAAAACAGGCGCAAGGAAATCGGGAATTTGAACCCGGGTTACGACGCCTCCATGAAGTGGAGGGTTCTGGTTGACGAGAACGCGGTTCCGGGCAACAACATCCTTGAAATAACCTGCAAACACGACGGCTACCCTGCGGTGAAACTTGAGGCGGACGTGTACGTCCAACCCACCGAAGCCGTGGTCGCAATAGAGAGCGTTGACGTGCCCGTCATGAAGCCCGGCGAACAAAAGCAAATCACGGTCAGACTCAAAAACCTGGCGCAGGTAAGCGTGAAGGAGGTCTCGGTCAAACTCGACCTCGAAGGACTCTCCTTTGCCCCCATAGGAAGCACTGGGGAAAAACAGATAAACTCCATAAACGGCAGGGGGGAAGAAAACGTTTCCTTCACCATCATAGCATACCCGACCGCACTACCCGGCGTCTACAAGATCCCAATAACGCTCTCCTACTACGACCGCCTCGGAAAAGAATACGAGAAAGAAGACGTGCTGGGAGTGATAGTGGACGCCGAAACGGACCTCCGCGCAAACGTGGAGGAAACCGGCGTTTACAAGGACGACTCGTACGGGGAGGTCTCACTTGAAATAGTGAACCGCGGCCTTGAAGACGTGAAATTCCTTTCCGTAAAAATCCTTCCCGCCCCGGACTACGTGGTCACCAGCGCGAGCGATATTTACGTCGGCGAACTCAGCTCTGACGACTCCTCAAGCGCGGAATACACTATTTACGCCGAGCCAACCAACGCCAGCGAACTCCAACTCAACCTGGAACTCAAATACACCGACGCCTTCAATCAGGAAAAGACGGAAACCGCGACCATAACAACGCCGTTATACACCGAAGAAGAGCTAAGCCGCCTAGGCATAACCTCGGTGGCCGGAACCAGTTTGATGACCATAGGAATAATCATCCTTATAGTTGGTTACGCGGCTTA
>DALH01000051.1:0-395 GCA_002499405.1 Candidatus Micrarchaeota archaeon UBA95
GCAATAATTTTTGCTACCATAAGCGTGTTGTCGTTGGTGCTCTGATTATTGGTTGAGCCATTCCTTTTCAGTGAGGAAGCGGCTGTTCGTCTTCGCCTTGATGGGCTGCGTTTCCTCGTTGTTCAAGAGTATCTGGTCGGTGAGCCACGACTTTTCAACGCCCAATTCCTTCACGAGTTTTGCGCAATGGTCGCGCATGGTGCACGACCCGCAGATGCGCCAGTAAGCGCACTGGTAAAGCCACTTGCGTTGCACGCGCTCCGCCATGTTTTTGGCGGGTTTGGAGCGCTTGTGCCCTGCTACGCCTTTTGGTTTGGCGGCCTTCCAGTTTCCGATTCTATTATTCGTTTTCCTGACGACCTTTCTATTGAAGCGCTTCCTTTTGGGAACCATTA
>DALH01000051.1:471-6951 GCA_002499405.1 Candidatus Micrarchaeota archaeon UBA95
CCTTGCGCTACTATGAGTAAACAAAGTGGTTATTAAAGGTTGTCTTGCGACAGTAGTAACATTATTTCTTGTTTTGCTTTGGCGAGCGCTTGTTTTTCGTTTTGGTGCGGGTAGGAGACGCCGCCCACCATGTCGTGGCCGTCCCCTTCCCCGCCAAGAATTTTGCCCAGGCGCCGGCACAACTCGTTCGCGTTTCCGGGCGCGTCCGCGTGCCTGGCTATTGACATTCTGCCCTTTCCGGTTACCGCGGCGTAGGCGCAGCCGGTTTGCACGAGCAACGCGGCGCAGTGAAGTTGGTGTTGCGAGGTTGAAGTGAACGCGGCAAGGGAACCGTTGACTTCCATTATTTCCGCGTTTTGCATGCCCTTCAACAAGTCCTTTTGTTCTTCCAAGGGCGGCGTTTTCTGCACCGCGTTCAAGCATTTTCGGTATGATGCGCCTTTTTCCAGGAGTTCCAGAACGCGTTTGAAGGTTTCGGAGCCGGCGCTGTTGAAGCGGTTCGTGTCCGAGATTACGGCGCACAACAACAATTCGGCTTCCTTGGGCCCCTGGTCAACGAGTTTGGTGACTATTTCGGCCGTGCTCCCCGCTTTCGGGTCAATAATTCCCTTGATTGCGCTGGGTTGCGCGTGGTGGTCTATTGCGTAAACGTTTCCCTTGAACCCGTTCAACAAGTATTTCGCCTTGTTGCCCAACACGTCGTAGTTGGAGCAGTCAACCAGGACCACGTTGTCCACGCCGTCCAAGCCCCGTATTTTCTGGGGCCGGGCAACATCCAACTCCTCCAAAACGCGTTTGGTTTGCGAGTCCATTGAATCGCTTAACATTGCTTCCCCGTTGAAGTGGTGCGCCAAAACAATTGCGGAGGCAACAGCGTCAACGTCGGCGAGCGAATGCGCCAGGAAAACGGTTTTTCCTTGGAGGAGGGGAAAACGCATGAAAACCAAACGGAGCAAGTGCTTAAAATCGTTTTTTTGAGTATCCTTTTATTCCTCTTCCACTCAATTCTTGTTCATGGCAAAAGAGAAATTGTTCGAGGCCGCGGAGAAATTAGGGAAAATGCGCGGCCCGAGCAGGGACATTAACAACCCCCGCAAGCCTCTTGTCAAACGCCTGAATGGTTTGGAGGAATTGTCCGGGATTGCCTTTTCACGCCGGGAAAGACCCGAACTCCAGAAGAAGGCCGCAGAGAGCTTGCTCGCACTCTACCGCGCCCGCCCCCGCTCCCTCCAGGAAGAGAAGTTGAGGAGCGCGGCGATAAAGGCGCTTTCCCGCCTCAACCTCGCGCACGTGAATGAAGACGTTATCGGGGTTCTCTCCAACGGGCTGCGCTCCCCGGAGACGCTGCCCCACCCCGCCTTGGCCGAGGCGTTGCGCGGAATAGCAGAGAACCCGAAACAACGCGTTGAATTCAGGCGGCGGGCGGTTCAGGCGTTGCGCGAGAACGCCGGAAACCCTTACGCCAAAAAACACTTGCAGTGGCTGGTTGCGGGTAAGGTAATAGACCGGGAAGGCAGCCTTCTTTGATTCATTCAACGATTTTGTAGATGCGGTTGCCCTTGTGGCACGGCTTCGCCATCTTCATGCCTATGCCGTC
This sequence comes from Candidatus Micrarchaeota archaeon UBA95, assembly GCA_002499405.1. Taxonomy (GTDB): domain Archaea; phylum Micrarchaeota; class Micrarchaeia; order Norongarragalinales; family Norongarragalinaceae; genus UBA95. The sequence goes on from DALH01000051.1 coordinate 2,069, forward strand.
CCCGGCCTTGGCTTCCCGCACGGTTTCGTGCTCGATTTGCATGCTTTCCACGGTTTGTTCGAAGGGCTCGCTTGACTCCACGTAAATCCTGTTGCCCGCCTTCAAGTCGCCCGTCAGGTTTATGGCTGCCACGCCGATTTTAGCAAAGTAGTTGAATACCTTGCCCACCTCTGTTTTCTCCATTTCTTTCACCCGCTTATTTGCGCGCCGTCGCCTCCCTGCCTGGGCAGGGCCTTTTCCAGCGACTCGCGTAGTTCCCCCCCTTTTTTCCTGAGTTTTTCAACTTGTTTGCCGAACAACTTTATCCTGACTTCCAACTCCTCTTTTTCCTGCTTCAATTCCTTGTCCAGTTCCCCTCCGCTTTTTGGGACGATGATGCTTCCGGCGTAACGGTAAAATTTTTCTCCGCCCTTGCTGATTTCCTCAAGCGCTTTTTTCACTTCCATTTCCTGCGCCTTCAAGGCCTGTTCCTGGTAGGCAAGCATTTGGAGTTGCTGCTGGTTTTGCTGGAACTCAATTAACTGCTTGCGCGTTTCGTCACTCAATTCGTGTGCCATGTTCAACCACCTTGATTTTGAGTTCCGGACCAATTTTCCGCCCGTTGAATTCAAACCATAACCTGTCTTTTTCAACAATTAATACGTTTTCCCCTTCGCCTTCCCCGAACAACTTCCTCGCCCACGCCGGCCCCTGAACCGAGTAGCCCTTGCCCTTTTTTTTCTCTCCGCCCTCCTTCAAGCCGCGTATCAGCACCAGCGGCTCCAGCCAATTATCCTCGTAAAACGAGAGTTCGGCGGGATTGCCCTTCCTCTCGTAGACCAGCAACAAGCGGGAGTAACCCGCAGCATCGGCACGCGACGCGACCTCCGCCAAACCGTGCTTACCGCGGTTCTCGTACTTGCCGAGCACGCGACCGAGGAAGCGCGCCACGCGGCGCGTGAGTTGCGACGGCTTCCGCGAGGTCGTGACAAATAACGCCATGCAATGATTATGCTTTCGCCGAATTAAAAGAGCCCCCCGTGGGAAATCTGGGACGCCTGGGCCGAGATTTGCAACCGAACTTCTTTTCAAAAAGAAGTTCGATCAAGAAAACTTTGGGACGCCGGGGCTGAGATTCGAACTCAGGAGGCCTTTCGGCCACTGGTTGACTTGAACCTCTTGACGGGTTGTTCAAGACCAGCGCAATAACCGCTCTGCCACCCCGGCCCATTAAAACGAAAGTCCGGCAACAAGGAATTAATATGCTTCCCACGTCGTTTAATTGGTTATGGTCAAGCGCGTGAAACACGAGGGATTCGTTTACAACGTCACCACGGAGTCCGGCAATTTGTTCGCCAACGGCATCCTAGTACACAACTCGGGTGGTTTGGGAACGCCGCCGCACCTACGCGTGGAACCCGGCGCAATACACCGCGCTAACAAGGGCGTGCTCTTCATTGACGAGGTTGCATCCCTGTCCCCCAAGTCGCAGCAGGAGTTGTTGACGGCCATGCAGGAAAAGAAGTATTCCATTACCGGCCAAAGCGAGATGAGTTCGGGTGCTTTGGTGCACACCGAGCCCGCACCCTGTGACTTCGTGCTCGTGGCGGCGGGAAACTATCAGGGGTTGGTTGGAATGAATCCGGCGTTGAGGAGCAGGATTCGCGGCTACGGCTACGAGGTGTACATGGATGAATCCGTGCCGGACACGCCCGAAAACCGTTGGCGCATAGTGGAATTCGTTGCCCAGGAGGTTGAGAAGGACGGTAAGATTCCGCACTTCAACCGCGAAGCCGTTGAGTTAATCGTGAACGAGGCGCGCAAGCGGGCCGGCAGAAGAAACAAGTTGACGCTCAAGTTGAGGGAACTCGGAGGCCTCGTGCGCGCGGCAGGAGACGTTGCGCAAACCAAGAAGCACGGCGTGGTAAGCCCTGAAGACGTGAAGGAAGCCCTCAGCATTGCAATCACGCTCGAACAACAGATTTCGCGGCAGATAGTTGAAGCGCGCAAGGACTACCACGTGTTCTCAACCGAGGGCGCGCAGGTCGGCAAGGTGAACGGCTTGGCGTTGATGGGTGACTCAGGCATAATCATTCCAATCGTCGCCGAAGTTGCTCCCTCGGCTTCCCGCGAGGAGGGCCGGGTCATTGCAACTGGCAAACTCGGCGAAATCGCGCGCGAAGCAGTGGAAAACGTGAGCGCGGTAATCAAGAAGCACCTCGGCGAGAACATCCGCGCCTACGACCTGCACATTCAGTTCCTCCAGACCTATGAAGGGGTTGAAGGCGACAGTGCTAGCATCTCAATTGCCGCCGCCGTTATCTCTGCTTTGCAGAACGTGGCGTTGAGGCAGGACGTGGCCATGACTGGCTCGTTGAGCGTGCGCGGCGAGGTCTTGCCGGTCGGCGGGGTAACCGCGAAAATAGAGAGCGCGCTGGACGCCGGCTTGAAGACCGTGATAATCCCGAAAGCGAATTACGAGGACTTGGGCACGCTGGACGCGAAAAAACTTGCGAAGGCGAAAATCGTTCCCGCCTCCAACATCGTGGACGTTTTGGACGCCGCCTTGAAGCCGTGCAAGAAGAAGACGGCGTTGATTCGCAGGATGAGGAAGGCGTTCAAGAAAAACGGCTTGAAGTAAATGAATGTTCCCAAGAGAATCTTTGAACTGCTTTACGCCGAGTTCGGCCCCCAGAAGTGGTGGCCGGCCAGGTCGCGCTTCGAGGTGATGGTCGGCGCAGTCCTCACGCAGAACACGTCGTGGAAAAACGTTGTAAAAGCGGTGGCCAACCTCCGGCAAGAGAAACTGCTTTCGCCCCGCGCCCTTGCCTCGTGCCCACTCCCGCGCCTGCGCCGCCTAATCAAGCCGTCCGGTTACTACAACCAGAAAGCAATTTACTTGAAGGGCATGGCGCGTTATATCGTGAAGCACTACAACGGCGACCTTGACCGGTTTTTCTCCCAGCCCACGTGCGCCTTGAAGCACGAAGTCCTTTCGTGGAAGGGCGTGGGACCCGAAACAAGGGATTCCATTCTCCTGTATGCGGGCGGAAAACCGGTCTTCGTGGTTGATGCTTTCACGCAGCGCCTGGCGCGGCGTTACCCCCTGCTTGGCGAAACCTACGCGCAGTTACAGGAATTCTTTGAATCGTCGCTGCCCCGCGACGCGGCGTTATACAACGAGTTTCACGCCTTAATTGTTGAACTGGCCAAGCGCAACTGTTTCAAGGGGAAACCGGATTGCGCTCACTGCCCGCTGAACAAGGAGTGCGGGAAAATCATTTGAGGCGCGAGCCCAGCTCCTTCAACTCGTCCAGGACGCGTTCCGGAGTGTAGGCGCGGAGTTCCTTGACGAGCCCCGGGTTTGAAAGCATTCCGGGTTTGAGGGGAACGCTCACGCCGTCCGCCTTGAAGTCCGAGACGTGGAGGCTGCCGAGGGGCGCGCGGCACAACTTGCCGGGCGGGGTCTGCGATGGGTCCACGCTCACCGCGTCGGGCGTGCGCGCGTGTCCCGCCACGACTTTGAACATCAATTCTTTTTGCATGGCTTCAACCCATTTGGAGGCGTAATTTCCTTCGGCTGTCCACGAAATTTTTTCGTGGTAGAACGAGGCGTGCTTCGGTTTATTCAACCTCCAGAAAACGTGGAACGACGAACCCGTCCAAGAGCAAAGCATTTTGCCGGGGCACTCCTTCTGGAACTCCTTGTCGGCGTTGATTTGTTGCGTGAGCGCCAGGGCCGCCAGTCGGCCGTGCTCGCTGTTCAAACCCTTGCCGAGGTCCAAGTCGTAAAACAACAAGTCAATCTTGTTGCCGGACTCGTGGTTGGTGGCGAACAAGAACTCGCTTAGCTTGCGCGGCACGAAGTAATTCCAGGCAAGTTCCTGTTTTTTTGAGAGTTTGCCGCGCGCCTCCTTCAAGGTTTTTTCGCGCAGGCAAAGGAATTTGTTGTCAATTGCTTCTGCCAGGTCCTTGCACGTCAAGGGGGGTTCCTTGCTTCCGCGCTTCAACAATGGGCGCGTCATGCCGTGAATCCAGGTCTTGGTTGCTATTTCTTTGTTGCCTATGAATCCTTGCAGGGTTTTTGCGGTCAGCGAATAATATTGTATTACGTCTAGGAAGCCCTTTGGGTGGAGGGGGTCACCCACGCTTGTGGAACCCCCACGCAATTGAGGCGATGCCGAGAATCATTAGGAGGGGGGGCCAGAACCCTTGTTCGGGCCACCAACCCGCTTTTTCGCCGAGCCATAACAAGCCTACGACGGACAACGAGAAGCCGTAAACAATTGAGTCCTTGATCATGGTAATCAATCCTTTGTTTTTTTCTTAATAATTCGGTTTCGGAGGATTCCGGCTTCAAACAATTCGTTGACGCGGTCCCCGTATTCGTCGCGGCCTTCCTTGAATGCGCCCACGTGCTTGTTCAACAACCAGTCCTGGATGAGTTCGTTCTTCTCGTCCTCCGGCCTGTCCTTCCTGGCTTCGTAAGCATCCAGTATGCCCACCCATTTGGCGTACTCGGCGTATTTCATTGCTTCCGGCGGAACGCCTTTTTCGGGATACTTTCTTTCCCCGAAGAGGTGGTGCAACAAGGCGACGCTTGCCGCGAGAGGAAATTCCTTTTTGAGGAGTTCGTATCCCTCCACGACGTGTTGCTCGGTTTTCTTGCGTTCTTCCCCGTCGAACAAGTCGCCGCGCCTCCGGCCATTCACTTCAATCCTGGTTTTCCCGATGTCGTGCAGCAAACCCGAAACGAACAAGTCGGTTTTGTTCAAACCCAGCTTTTTCGCGCTCTTCCTCGCTAGCCGGGCAACCTCCAAGGAGTGTTCGTAGAGCGCCGGGTCCCTACTCAACGCCTCCAAGTGTTTTTGAATTAGTTTCCTGCGCTCTCTCCCGATGTTGGG
>DALH01000007.1:0-2681 GCA_002499405.1 Candidatus Micrarchaeota archaeon UBA95
ACAACCGGAACATATTATGTCAATATGGAAGCAACTTATAATGGATATACAAGTTCAAGAACAACTCAGATCAGGATAGCGACGGGCGGACCTTACAAGGCGTATTTGGATTGTCCTTCATCAAGTTATGTTGGGCAGAATTTAGTATGTTCTGTTGTTTTACAAGATGAAGGGGAAGTTCCAACAGAATCAACTTCTACAGTCTGGGTTGATACTGATAATGATGGTGTTGCTGATTTTGGTGAACCACAATCATCTTTCAGCAAGCAAACAACGCCTCAACAAAATGTTACTCAATCTGTTTCAGTAAATGTTCCAAGCACTCATGCAACTGGTCTATATGTTGTAAGGGTTGAAACAAGTTATGCAAATTCTGCACAACCAAATTCTGGTGCAAGTGATTCTGTTACTTTTAGCGCTGCACCTAGTGCTACACCTAGTGCTACACCTAGTGCTGCACCTAGTCAAGAAGCTGCTCCGAGTGGTGGAGGTGGTGGTAGAGGTGGTGGTAGAGGTGATGGTAGAGGTGATGGTGCAGGAGCTATAACAACACCAACTCCAGAACCAGAAGAAGAAATTAAAGTCAGAGAGAAAGAAGGCAAGATTGAAATTACAGATTATCCAAAAGAAATCGAAATAATTAAAACAGAATCCTTAGAAAAAACATTCGGAATAACAAATATAGGAGAAGGAGGTTTGAATAATGTTAGATTAGTTATTTCTGGTTTGCCATTGGATTTTTACACAATAACTCCTGAAAAATATGAGCTAATCGTTCCAGGAGAAACACAAACATTCACAATAACATTTAAAGCAGATATTGAAGAAAAAGAATATTTTATTAAATTTATAGTCATTTCTGATGAAGGAAGCGAAGAAGTAGATGCTACTTTAAATGTTAAAGAAAAAAAGAAACCTTTATATCTTCCTCTAAAGTCTGAGATTTCTTCACAAACCATTATTGTTGTCATATTACTCATTCTTACTTTGGCTGTAATTTTATGGAAACAAAGAGGATTGGAAGAACAGTTACAGGCAATGGAAAAGCAGATTATGAAATCAAGAACAGAGAAAGATGTTAAGGAAGATATTGCGAAAATAAAGAAATATAAAGAAAAATTAAATAAAAAATTAGAGCAGTTAAAAGAAGAGCTTAAAAATAAATAAAGGAAAAAAGGATTAACAAAATGTTTGAAAGATTATGGCTAAAAGAGGAGTTAGAAAACAAGTACATTCCTGTTTTTATTTTCGGAGTTGTGTTCACCATAATTTCTTTATTATTAACAAATTTTATTCTACCAATAAAAAAATGGTTTAATGGCTGTTTTTATTGTTTCTTTAGCAACTGCATATCCTTTGGTTGCGTATTTAAGAGTTGAGGAAGATGAAGAAGAAAAATTAATTAAAAAACATAAAGAAAGAAATCTTATTAAAAGACATGAAAAAGAGTTAATGATTTATTTATCTTTTTTCTTAGGAGTGATGATTGTTTTTATTTTTGCTGGCTTTTTCTTACCAGATAGTTTTTTCTCGCCACAAAATGAGATTATTAAAGGGATTACAGGATTTGCAACATTCCAAACAGGAAATTCTATAAATTCTATCGCTTTATTCACGATATTAAAAAATAACCTTATTATCTTCTGACTTGCTTTTGCATTATCTTTTGTAATTTCTGCAGGAATGGTCTTTATTCTAGTGTGGAATGCTTCTGTGTGGGGAGTTTTTCTTTCTAAGATTATAAACACAAATCCAATTGTGGCATTGTCTTATTTACCGCACAGATTACTTGAAATGTCTGGATTTGTGCTGGCTGGAATTGCAGGAGCTTTATTATCACATCAGTTTGAGCATTTTAAGAAAGGACACCACAATAAAAGAGTTTTTAGGAGAATCTTGAATGATATTGGACTTTTAGTATTCATTGGCGTAGTCGCTATAATTATTTGGGGTCTTATAGAAAGCTTTATTCTGCAGATTAAATAGGATTTATTTAAATTAGTGAACCTTAAAATCTAGTTGATGGTTCCATCAACTTTCGGAACTACTGTAGAAAGCGGAGTACAACCCGCAAAACACTAAATTTTCAAAAAATAAAAAAAAGGAGTTCAACACCACCGCGTTTCCACCGAATAGTCCAGCACGGCCTCGCCGCCGGCCGCGACCGCCAGGTTCCAGGACGCGGTGTAGGCATCCTCCTTCTCAAAAGGCGTGCCCGAGTAAATCTTCCATTCGCCCCACAGCGACGACTCAACGAATTTCACGGTGACCGCGGAGTCCTTGTGGTTGCGGATTGAAACCGTGTAAGTCGTTTCCTGCGCGCAGTCGCCTTTCTGGTCGTAATTGGTTTGCGTGCGTTCGGCGACCACGTCGAACGCGTTGCCTACGTATAGCCGCACCTTTTCGTTGACGGGCGTGTGGTCAACGGAGTCCTCGCCCATGAACTGGAGTTGCCCGTCCGAGTCCGGCTTGTAAACGCGCACCTTGCCCGCCGGCATCGGCGCCACGCCGTTCTCAAACTCCAACTTGACTTGCACGTCGCTTGACGTGGACGGCTCGAACACGAGTTGTTTTTGCACGGGCACGCCTTCGGATTCAAACAACGTAATCTGCTTTACCTCGTTGTTCTTGATGGTGGTCGGCCGTTCCAGGGAATACAAGTGGTATTCCGAGAACGCTTC
>DALH01000007.1:2836-12725 GCA_002499405.1 Candidatus Micrarchaeota archaeon UBA95
GTTGTTCCACGAGGTGGATGTCTCCGGCAACCAGTTTGAGTTTGGCGTCCTCAAAGGTCTTGCCCGCGTTGTTTTCCACGCTGACCCACGCCTGCAAGTCCAGCGCGTCCTCGGCTTCATTGGCTACGGCCACGTATTCCGCGTGCCAGTTCAAGCCCGACGACAGGTAACCTATTTCGAATTCGTGTTCGCCGGCTGCCGCGTCCAACAGCCAGTTGACGGTGGGCTCGGTGATGAGTTCCCTGGTGTCCGGGAAGACCACGTTATTATAATCGCTTATGGAGTGCACGCCGGACTCCGTCTGCAGGAGGAGGGGCTTGCCCGCGGACAGGAGCGTCCCCGTGTAAGACGCGGAGTCGGTTTCCACGGTCACGGTTTCGTCCACGTATTTCTCCAACAACTTGGATTCGCTCACCAAGTCGTAATCGTAGTTTTGTTCCAGTATGCTCGCTTCCCCGGTCAAGTCATTGAAGTAAATGCTGGTCGGGTCTATGCCGCTCGTCACCCCGCGCACGCTCAAGGCGTTGACGCCGTCCACGAGTTGCGCGGCGCGCTTCTCTTTCACGAGTGCGAGGCCGCCGTAATCCGTGGCGTAAACCGTTAACTCGGTTTCAATTGCTTCGTCGGATTCGGCGGGCGCGGCTTTCCACTCCCAGCCGAGGTACCGCATTTTTTCCGCGGCGCCTTGCGAAGGCGCGTCAAGGTAAAGCAGCCCCGCCCCGATTAGGAGGACGCCGGCAACCAGCAAAAGATAATTCCTGTTCACAAACATCACCTGAAACACACACCGTGCCGCGATTTAAAACAAGTATCTTTTCTTCAACCAAATGATTGAATAAGGGGTTTCAAACAAATCATTGCATGGTTTGCGCCGAAACCGTTTTTGAAAAGTTGCGGGACGCCGCGTTTTCCGGCAAGAAAATAACTCGATTTATAATAACGGCTGGGGAATTGCATGACTTGCACTTCAAGCACGAACGGCCGAGAATAGCGACATTAAGGCGATTGGTTGAGAGAGAGGCGTTGAACCCGGCGGTCCTGAAAAGCGCCCTAAAACAAGCCGAAATCGAGGACCCCGGCATCAACAAGGAGTTGACGAGAAAAATTGTGCTTGCCTTGTCGCACACCCCATTACAACGAAATGAGTTGGAGAAAATCACGCATAAAACAACATATAAAATAACTTCCTGCCTGCTGGCGTTAAGGGACGTCGGGGTAATAACAACAATAAACGAGAGAAACATGATTTCGTATGGTTACCTGAACCTGGAAAGAGTCAGGGATGAAGCAAAACCTTTTGTTAAAGCAGTGCAAGACAAGTGGAACGCCGAATCCGCTGTGAGCAACGCGGAGAGAACGCTTTTGTCTGGCGCGAGTTTCGTCGGCGTTGCACGAACAGGCAGAAAAGCAGCCCAGCCCTGAGTGCCGGAAGCACTGGAAGCCACGCCTCAAATTCTTAATAAACTGATTCTGCGTGCAAGGTAGCGGAGGTGGCCGAAATGGCTGAAGGTGAAAATGCTCCTGCAATAGGGGCTGGTGCCAAGAAGAAAAAGTTGGAGGACATCGAGGACCTGCCAGGCGTCGGCGATACCACCGCAAAAAAACTGCGGGACGCCGGCTACGACTCAATTGAAACAATTGCTTACTCCATGCCGGTTGAATTGGAGGAAATCGGGGGGCTCGGGCACGGCACCGCCGTCAAGATAATCAACGTGTGCAGGAACGCGTTGGACATGGGCTTCGAAACCGGCAACGACGTCATGAAGCGCCGCGAGCAAGCCAAAAAAATCGCGACGGGTTCAAAAGAATTGGATGCGTTGCTGGGAGGCGGAATAGAGACCCAGTCAATTACCGAGGTTTACGGCAAGTACGGCAGCGGCAAGACCCAGGTCGGCTTCCAGTTGTGCGTGAACGTCCAACTCCCCCTAGAAGAAGGCGGGTTGAACGGCGGCGCGATATTCATTGACACGGAGGGAACCTTCCGCCCTGAAAGAATAACGCAGATGGCGGAAGCAAAAGGTTTGGACCCAAACGAAGTGCTCTCCAAAATATTCGTGGCGCGCGCCACGAACAGCGACCACCAAATGCTTTTGGCGGAAAAAGCCGAGGAATTAATCAAGGACAAGAGCAAGAACGTGAAACTCATCGTGATGGATTCTTTGACGGCGGCATTCCGCACGGATTACCTGGGGCGAGGCACGCTCGCTGAAAGACAGCAAAAACTGAACAAGCACACGCACCTGTTGCTCAAGTTCGCGGACAGGTACAACGTGGCCGTTTACGTGACCAACCAAGTCATGGCCAGGCCCGACATTTTGTTCGGCGACCCCACGGTGCCCATCGGCGGCCACGTGCTGGCGCACACGAGCACTTACCGCGTTTACTTGAGGAGGAGCAAGGAGGACCGGCGCATCGCAAAACTCGTGGACTCGCCGAACCTGCCCGACGGCGAATGCGTGTTCCGCGTCACGCCCGAAGGAATAACCGATTAGGTGATAAAATGGATTTAGACGACTTCGTGGACGAAGAAGAAGAGAAGCCGAAGGGGGAGCGCCCCGCTTACCGCGTCGTGCAACCCCAAAAACAGGCGGACGGCTCCGAAAAACTCGTTGAAGTGGGAGCCATGTGGAGAAACGTTTCCAAGCAGGGAAACGATTTTTACACCCTGAAAATCGGCGCGCTCCGCTTGCTCGTTTTTCCGAACAGGTAAACGCTCTCGAGACCCAACCAACCCCCTCGCTAAGGGTGAAAAAGCGCTTGGAAAAAAGGGGGGCTTCGGCCCCCCCAAATCCAGGCGTAACCAAAACCCTAATAGTTAATATTAAATATTAGTTAATTTTAAAAGTTAAATATGAACGGAGCCGCAAAAAAAAGTGGAAAAAAAGAAGGGGAAAATCGTGGTCTCGGACGGGGCGATAATCCACTGGGAAAAAGAGTTTGCGGGAAGACCGCCCAAAATGGTTGGCTTTTCGGTTTCCCTGGTTGCAAGCGGGTTAAAGGGCGGGCCCTGCGTTTGGCGGGCGGACACCTCCCACGGATTCGCCCACGAACACCAGGAATGGAACGGCTTGCGAATACCGCTACGCGGAAAGGATTACAACAAGTTGTATGAAAATTGCTTGGAAAAAATTTCTGAAAATCATCGCAGATACATGGAATTATTCAAGGAAAAGAGACAGGAAAAATGAAGAAAAAGGTAAAGCAAAGAGGTCTCGGCAAAACCCTGGTCAAGATTAGCAGGGCGCAGGATGCCGGCCTACTCCCCGACAACATAATAATGATAAACATGTCGGACAAAAACCTGCAAAAAATTTTCACCCCGAAAAAATTGGAGTTGTTGAACCTCGTCTTGAACAACGAACGCCTCACCGTGGGCGGGATAGCAGAGGAATTGGGAAGAAAAAAAGAAGCCGTTTCAACGGATTTGAAACTCTTGAAGAAATACGGCCTCGTGGAAATGCCGCGCGAAGGCAGGATTAAGCGGCCGATTGCAAGCTTTCAAGCCATTCAACTCATTCCCAACCCGACGCGAAAATAAGGATTTAAATGAACAGCCGCTAACACCTTTTCGTGAAGGCGTTCATCAAGCACGTAATATTCATCGCGCTCGTGTGCATAGCACTAATGGTCTTGGTGGAATTCGCCTTGAACAACTTTGACGAGAGCCAGGCGCAGGCAAGGATGCAGTACTCGGTTTCAGGTTGCGAGCCTGGTGAAACGGGTTACGGCGCCCCGCCAAAAGCAAGGGCAATGGGAGACGGCAAACTGTTAATGGAACACTACTTGGACTACGATTGTTGCGCGGACGTCCGCGTGGAGTTCTCGCGCTTAAAACAAGAATTGAATTTCACGGAAGCCAACTACGGCGAGGAATGCGAGTGCTCGTGCACTTACTTCGTGGAAGCCGAGGTTTCGGGCCTCAACCCCGGCGAGTACGACGTCAACGTGTTCGGGGTAAACAACCAAACCCTTTTGCGTGAAACGATTCCAATCAAGTGAAACTCCCCCCAACAATTATAAGTTGCATTCCCTCAAGAAATCATTCGTGTCAAGGGAATTCGTGAAACGCTTCATGCTCATCGCGTTGGTGAGCGCGACACTTGCCGCACTCGTGGACGCGTCGCTGAACAACTTGATTGAATCGGCTAACCCCGCCAAACTCTCTTTTTCCGTGCGCGAGTGCGCGTCGCGCAGCAACGAAACCTCCGGCCAGCCCCGGATAACTGCCGAGGGGGGCACCATCAAGATGAGGCACGAATTGAACAACGTTTGCTGTGCAGGCCTGTCCCTGGACTGGCAACGCGAGGACTCCTCCATAAGCATAACCGAGGCCGGCGACGAGACGTGCGATGGCTCGTGCGACTACCTGATTCAAGCCGAGGTAACTGGCCTCGCAAGCGGGCATTACTCCATGCAGGTATTTGGCGCGGAGGGGTTGCTTGCGCAGCAAGGCGTCGCATTAAAATGAAAGGGTTCGGGGGAGAGGGATAAGTCGTTTTTTGAGGAGAGGAGACGCTTGTTTCGCCTCCCCCCCGAAAAAACCCCTTTCAGCGTGATGTCTTCAAGCACCCAGCATGACGGTCCTGTTGCTGGCGATTGACCTCTTGTAATACATTTTTTGCAGGATGAAGGTGTAACCCGCCACCCACATCGCGGGCACGGCAAGCAACGGGAACGTGAACATGAAGTACAGTCCCGCAACCAGGGCGACCACGGCGTACAAGCGGTAGCGCACGAAGGCCTTCCAGGTCTTCAAGTGGCTGACGATGTAGCTGTGCCTCGTGCCCATTTTGAGCATGGGCTTTTTCGCGTCCGAAAGGACTCCACCAGACGTTATAGTCATTTTTCTTCACCTCACACCGTTGAAATCAAGGACTTGCCCTTGAACCAGCTCAAGTTCCACGCGCTGCCCAACAAGTATTGGGAGCGCATGAGACCAGTTAAGTAAGCGAACACCGCGGCAACGTAGACGTTGACCCACAAATAACTTGCCACGGTGAGCGCCAGGAACACCCACCCGTAAATAATCGCCTTGTAACAGGTTCCGCCGCTGTACTCGCGCCACGAACCCGTCTTCAGCCAGTTATTCAAGTATTCACCCCTGGTTGAAACCTTCATCACGTGCACGGGCTTCTTGTCCTTCCCAAGGCCCATGCGCTCCTTCGGGTTTTTTTGGCCTACTGGAACGTACATGAAGGGGTTCTCCTGCTTGGGCGCCTCAACCTTCTTCTTAGGGGTTGAAAGCCCGCGCTGGCCCCACTCCCTTGCAAACGAGTTCACTCCGGTAACTGTTTCGTGCTTCATATGAATCCACCTGCCACCGCCGCGTACAACGCGCAGCCCACGACCATGAGGTTGATGACCGGGTCTGGGAGAATGAAAGAGGTCTGGAACATGGCCTTGTCAAAAGTCACGTCGTCGTTCACCACGTTAATCAAGCCGAAGTCCTCCAAGACGCTGCCAACCTTGACCATGAACTCGGAGTGGTCCTTCTCGTAGAGGAGGCGCCTGTTATAGAGCTCTTCCTTGACTTTGCCCTTCACTTTTTCGTAGACGCTCATTCTAGTCCACCACCACGATGCTCCTGTTCTTGCCGAACGACTCGTTGATGTAGGTGCACATCCAGCCCACGTCCTGGTTGCGCGCGGCCAGCGCGAACATCAAGAGCGCGCCGGGCGCGAAGTAGGGAATGGTTACCACGCCCAAGGCGAGCAGGGCTATGCCTTTGACCTTGCTTTTTATGCCGAGCGTGTAAAAGTCAACGTATTCGCTGATGTACTGGGTACGCGACCACTGGCGCATGGTCGGGGGCGTGCCGGGAGCTATCTCCATGGGCAGGTAAGAGGTGTACTCGTTGCCGCCCGACTTAGCCATTATCTGGTTGTTGATTTCCTTTGGACTGTTCGCGCTAGCCATTTTTCACACCTCACGTGCTCTCCAACACCGGCCTCTTCTTGTAGATATCGTAGTAGTAAAGTTTCTGGCGGAAGTGCAACCCGTAAAAATAACCTGAAGCCCCGCCCATGAACGCGGCGAGAACCGGGTTGAAGGCAAGCAAAACCAGGGCGAAAACCCCGCCCGCAATTGCCATGACGAGGCCCAAGTTCATCTGCTTCCACATGTTAACGCCCTTCTTCAAGAAATCCCCCCTCGTGCTGATCTGGATGGGAATCTTGCCCTGGGTGTCAATGGGGAGGAACATGGGCGAGTAATTGTAGCCCTCAGCCGGGGCTGGCGCCGAAAAATCGTCTTTGTGCGCTTGGACGAGCGACTTCAATTCACCCAGATTTTTAACCTTTGCAGGCATCTCAATCTCCTCCCACACATAGCGCAAGAATAATATATAAACTTGTTGGTAGTAACAAATAACTGGTTGTTGGGGGTGTTTGAAGCCGGAATTCAAGAAAAATATAATTTAAAAACGCCAAAGTAGTTACAATTGGCGTTCCCTTATCCGCGCGGGCTCGCCCGGGGAGTCATGCAAGCAGGGAAGCAAAAACGCCCCCGAAAAAGCATTCGTCAAACAACGAAGTCGGCGGGTAACCTTTAAAAAGGGCTGAATTGAAACACTTGGGACGGCAATGGCTTGAGAAACCCACTGGATGAAGAAGCCTCTACAGAGGAGTCTTTATCTGTTGGCTGAGCAATTGGCGTATGCGTCTTTGTAGACGTCGCGGGCGGTATCGCCTGCAAACAAAAAAAGAAAGAAAACCATTTGAGGTGGTTTCGTGAGAAGCGTAAACGTGAAGAGAATCGCGGCAGTTGCGACGGGCGCAGCCCTTATAGGCGCTGCGGCAGCCGCAGCCGTGACTACCGACACGTCGGGTTTGGCTAACTTCCCGTTCTATTCGGGTCCCGAACCCAACGTGAAACTCGTTGTCGGGTCTGCATCGCAGGCATCGGACGGCGTGAACGCGGCAAACATCGCCGCGATGATAGGTAACCTCGCATACGACAGCACCAGCATTGAAGTGTTGAACACGGACATGCTGTCGTGCGGCGGCGCTACTGCCGCTAGCGGGGCGACGTGCACAGCCCTCGTCAAGACGCCCACCGTTAACACGGCAAGCGCGTACTTGATGCAGACCTACGTTGAAGACCGGATGGACAACAACGCGGACACAGCCCGCGGCACCGGCAGCGCATTCAACGGACCCGGCAACACCGCCAACGCCAAGCTCGTGACGCAGGACCACACCAACGTGTTATCCATGCAGAACGACGGCGTGGTTGACAACGGCAAGAACCTGGCCGTCAAGCAAGAGCAAAAAACGTATTTGGGCGCCTACACGTGGTATGACTCCACTACCGGCTACAAAGCGGTTAGGGCAAAGGAAGTCCGCACAGTTTACGAGACGACCTTCAACAACCCGTTGCCGGCTTGCTGGGATACCACGAAGACCTACGCTCTTTGTGTCACGAACTCGGACAAGTTGGACCGCACCCACACCAAGATTAATTTCTTGGGCGACGAATGGGTTGTTGTTTCGTTCAGCTTTGACGTAACCAACACTAAGTTTGCCAGCATCAAGTTGGGCAAGGAATCGGCTTACCAGCCGTTCATGAGCCAGGGAGACGAAATCGCTGCCGAGAACGGCGTGTCAGTTGTGTTGGACGGTTTGTCCGGATTCGGTTACGGCACCAACACCCAGCCCAAGGCAACGTTCCTCATCTACGATGAGAACGGCGTTAACGTGGACACCGCCATCCTGCAGCCCGGCGACGAATACAAGGGCAACGGAATCTATTTGCACTTGTATGACGCCACCACGACTACGGGAGGCAACGACTACGCTGAGGTCAGCATCTTCTCGGACACCCTTGACTTGACTCACGGCAGCACGGTTTCAGGCCACGGCAACTGGAAGGTATACTTGAACGGGCAAGCCGGCACGGCATACACCTACGGCACCACCCAAGCACTGCAGAGCATCATGTTGTTCGACGACATTTCAACCAACCAGTTGAACGGCGGCGAATCAGTGGCAATCATCACGGGTTCGGAGGGCTTCAAGGTCAACTTCCTTGGTTTGGAAACCGTTGACTACGATGACTTGACGTTCAACGTGCAAAAGAACGCGCAAATCACCCTTGCCCCAAGCACTTACCTGACGGCCAACATGCTCAGCGTGGCTTCGTCTCGCAGCAACGCATTCAAGTTTGAGAGCGATGCGGTCAGCACGGACAGCGTGCGCGTTGTCGTCAACAACACCGCTTCCGGCATGGCGAACGTCACCTACGGTACGAACACCAACGGCACGTTCGCATGGGCGGCTCAACGCACCCTCAGCACTTATGACCCTGCGTTGCAAGTTGTTTGTAATCAACCGACCAATGCCTCGTCCGACTTCACCGTAACTTACGTGGACGTCGGTGGAACCAGTCGCACTGCAACGCTACATGTTGCGGCCGATGGAACCTTCTCGAACTTCGAGACGGTGTTGAACGGCGTCGTAAACGTCACGGGCTTTGCAAACACCACTGCATACCACAACGTGGTTCAGGGCCACAACACGGTCTGTAGCATCCAGTCGGGTTACATCCCGTCGGGTACGGTGTTCTACTACAAGAACTCGGACTCCACGAACCCCTACCACGTTGCCAACAACGTGAATGGCACGGTCGCCACGGGCAACCTGACCGAGTACTGGTACTCCACCACGGAGCGCGCCATGCTCGCGTTCCAAGACCCAGCAACGGATGCATTCTGGATTGGAGTCCCCGAACTCACGGAGGACAACGCCGGATTGCTGGCGTTCATTGGAACTGGAAACAGGTACTTCGCACTGTTGTACGACCAATCGTTCGAGCAATTCGTGAACACCCTCGATGCAACCACCATCGACAAAATCAGCTACGAACCGACAATAGCCAACAACCTCGGCGTCACGGCTCCCAACCAGGAAGTGCCTTACGTGTCCTACCGCGGAAGCAAAGTCAAGGGCATCGGCTCCTCTTCGGTCACCTTGTCGTACGCCGTCAAAATCGCTCACGGCCAATACACTTTGACCAAGGGCGAGACGACCGGCACCGGCTTGGAGAACGAAGTGAGCGCGGGCGTCGATGAATACCTGCTTGACACGGACGGTTACAGCGTCCAGGTCTCAGGCATCGGAGGTAGCGCGGACGGCGAGTGCGAACTCGTCGGCGTTGAAAACCTCGAGCCCTCGCTGGACCAGGCATACGAAGTTGCGGCAATTGATGCAAGCACGAATCCGCTCGTCGTACTCGACTCGAGTTCGATGGCGGGCGCGGGCTCCCGCATCATCGTGGGCGGGCCCATGGTCAACACCGTGGCAGCCGAAGTGTTGAGTGGCACGACCATCAACCCTGGCGACTCCATGGTCAAGGTCGTTGGAAGCGACATCGTCGTCGTCGGCTACAGTGCCAGCGACACGACTGGAGCAGCCAACGCGTTGATCAAGTGGCTTGCCAGCAACCGCAACAACGTGGTCAGGTAAAACACCCGTTTCGGGGGTTGAAAAAACCCCCTCCTTTCCTTTTTTTATTTCTTCTTTTTCTCATTCCCCTTCCCAAAAAGTTAAAATGGCGAGCCAACCTAAAGGTGGATTGATGGCCCGCGAAGAACCAAAAGAACCACTGAAAATTACGCGAATAACCCCCGGCTCGTTGAACGCGTTGCAAAGAGAATTGAATCCCCTGCACTTACACGAGAACCGGGAAGTTGTTGAAGCCGGCAAAAAAGCAATTGAACACGTAGCCCGATTGCGCGCCTTGCTCGGGACGCGGGCCGCAATTGAATACGAAAAACCGGTCGGCGCCAAATACAAGGAATACTATGAAAAAAAGCGGTTGACCGGCCTCGCAATAACCGAGAAAACGAAAAAACTCAGGGAAGCGCTTGAAAAAATAAACCAGTTAAACCAAT